>JAKJFL010000349.1:0-4301 GCA_022704935.1 Candidatus Rifleibacteriota bacterium | reverse complement strand
CATGACCTCCATCAGCGTCATGCCGCGGGCCAGCATCCTCTTTCCGAAGCGCCGGTTCATGGCCCGATGCCTCCGGTGAATCGGGATATGATGATCTGCTCCTTGACGGAATCGGTATGCGTCAGGCCGCCCGTTCCCTTCACCGTAGCCTCCGCCTCCAGCTCGTATCCGTCCTGCACCATGCTCATGCCGTCGAGCGAGCTGTCGAGCCGGATCGATCTGAGCAGATACTTGCCCTCGACAGGACACTCCTGATCGTCGGCGCCGGCGGCGTAGAGGGACCAGTTGTCCCCGGAAGGCTTCGTCAGGCGAATCTGAGGATGGAGATCGCTTTCCACGTCGGGATACGGGGCGGTCGATCCTGCCGCGAAGGCATCGTAGGTCTCCTTCGGCAGGAAGCGCAGTTTCAACATGGCATGCTGGAGAGCGGACTGGGCGAGATAATAGGCCTGGAGCTGACCGAGAGTTTTCTTGTTCTGAAGGGAAAGGTTGGTGTTCGAGCCGACCAACATATACATAAGCAGCGCTATAGTGACGGCGAAGAAGAGCACCACCACAACCGCGATTCCACGTCTGTCGTTCATTCTGCGCCGTTTCTCCATCATCATTCGTCCAGATGCGATTTGATCGCGACGAGATGCAGGGCTTTTGCCTGGGGGTCCTGGAGGGGGTCGGTTCCCTTGTGGAGGGACCAGCGAATTTCGAGAATGAGCTTTTTCATGACGGAGTATTTTCCATCGGCATCCTTGGGGGTCAGTTTGTTCGGCATGAAGCTGCTGAGCCCTTTTCCGGGAATATCGATAGCGAACTCGACCTCGTCGAGGTCGAGGCATTTGAGACGGATGCGGTACAGGAATCCTTTTTTATCAGTGAGAAGGCCGTCGCCGAGATAGCTTCCAGCCGTCGCGCCCTCATACCCAGAGCCGAAGAGGCGCGGCATAAGGGCCGTCAGAAGCGACTGAACGGCCGGAACGGCTTTGGGATCCTCGAACCTGGCCGGGTTGCCGGCACGTATCGCCCGCCACGGGATCTGGAACATCAAGGTATCCATGATGAACTTCGCCTGCGAAATCGCGACGGCCTCGACGTAAAACCGTTCGGTTTCTCGCACGGCCGAGTTCATGAACTGGTATACCGGGAGCAGGAGCGCCGCGAGAATCAGAACCGCGATCATGATCTCGACGAACGTGATTCCTCTCCCCGCCCGCCAGCGCGAGGGCCGGGAAATGACCGCCGGCCCGCTTCTGTGAAGCAGGCCGGCAGTGCAGGCTCCATCGGCATAATCGGCCCTGTATCCGGGCGGTTCCTTCGTCATGTTCGCGTGGAAGCGGCGACCAAAACGATTTCAGGTCGCCGCTCCCACAAGCTCCCTTATTTTATTTGTATCGATATATATAGAACCTGACGATTTCCGGCGAGATCCGAAGCTTCGATGAAGAGAAACGGTTTTTCGGGCAGTTTCACCTCTGCCAGCTTCAATTCGCCCGGATTCTCCTGGCCGACAAGGGCCGGCTTTTCGCCGGTTCCCTCGCAGAGACCGAAACGCACGGTCTTCTCGTCGACCTGAAGGTTGTCCTGAAGCAATGTTTTAATGGTGATGACAGCGTCTTTCGCGAGATGCAGGGCTGCGCGCTCAGCAGGCACGACCATCTGCGCACCCAGTTCGATACCTTCGACGGTCACGCTCTCGTCATCGCCGGCAGTTCCGAACAGTTTGCCACGGCAGATCACGTCGGCAAGCTTCGGCAACGGGTATTTGTGCGCCGGATTTTCGACCGGATACACCGTTCCCATCTCACCGTCCGCGGTGATCTCGAGGCCACACACCGGAGGAGTGATATCGGTCACGATCGTGGACAGGCTGCGGCTCGCGTTCACGAACGTCGTCCTGAACCGGTCGGGAGCAATGCGGTATTTCATCGGTCTCGCGATCGTGATCGTGACGGCTCCAGCCGTCGTCGGGTCGAGCGGTATCACCTTCACCTGGTTTGCGGGCAGATCGTCAGAGACGGAAGCAAGCGTGCTGCGATTCTTGGCGACATCATCGAAAAACCAGCGCACGGAGGCGCGGCCCGTCCACTCTGCATCCGGGAGATCGGTGCCGTTCCAGGAGGCGGGCGGCTTTTCCCCGAAAATCTCGGAATTCGCCGTCAGCAGGATCGGAATATCCTCGCTGATCGTCGCAGGAACGGAGTTTCCACCCTCACCCACGATGTCGGCCGCCACCAGCGGACTGACGTGCGGCGGCTGCGTCGGAATGGAGACTCCTTCGAGCCAGGGAGTCTTGGACGTATCGATGACCGGGGGCTGGGCCCCGGCCGCCGGCTCCTCTGCCGGAGCGGCAGCCGCGATTGAGAACAGAAAACCAACAGCCAGTATCAGTGAAACAGGACGCATCTTCGGCATGTTCCCCTTTCCGTTCGTCGGTTATTCGTTACGGCCGCCTTCGACGGCCATCTGCGTGTTAACAACATAGAGCGGCAGGCGGACGACGGTCTTGTTGCCATCCTTGTCGGCGCCTTCCATCACGAAGACGTATTCGGGCTGATCGGCATACTCGGCGCGAGGATAGTTCGGAACGCGGAACATATAGGAACTGCCGTCCTTGTCCACTTCCGTGCCGTCATTCGTCTCGATTTTGCAGCTTGCGCCAGCCGCGGTCGCACACTTGTCACCATTGTCCGTCGCCATGGCGGCGACGATGAACGGCACATTCCGGCGGACGAAGATTCCCTTGAGCGTATCCGTGGCTCCGACCTCGGTCAGGCGCGTCTGGGTTTCCGCATCGAGCACCTTCATGCCGACGGTGCCGACAACCTTCGCCTCGTCTTTTCCGACTTCGCTGAACAGAGGCCCCTTCACAGCGACGGCGGCCGTCTTTTCCGCGGGCTTCTTATTGACGGGGAACTCGGAAATCGCGAGCATACTGGTACCCTTCAGCGCGTCGGAAACGGGCGCCGCGGGGTCGAACTGGCCTTTGCCTGCAAGCAGCTGTTCGCTCAGTTTCTGCAGGAGTGCGGTTTCGTCGAGCGCCGACTGCGTGTTTCCGGCGGTTTCCTGGAAGACAGCCCACACGTTCGGGCTGGTGACGTCATGGCAGATCACGCCGGTAGTCTGGGTTGAGGTGACACGCTGACCGTTCGCGGCATCGGCACCGCTCCCCGTCGTTCCCGCGGCTCCCTCGGTGCCGGTGTTCGACGATGCCACCTGTCCCTCGCTTCCGGTCGCGGTTGATGCACCGCCGCCGCCGCCGCTGACCTGCCGGGCACCGCTGTTTCCGACCCGGTATTGACCGGGCTCGGGGAACTCGCTTTCGCTCGTCGCCTTGTTGTTGTTGTCGTTGGCAATCGTCTGAACGCTGCCGTCAGCCCCCACCTGGTCAGTTGTCCAATTGATGGTCGGCGGCCCTTCGAACGTCGCGCCTGCCGGCGCACCCATTGCCTGCGGTGATTCTTCATACAGGAGCGTATGTTCCTGCCTTTTGTAAGGCTGGTCTTCAAGCACGTGCACTTCGGTACTGTCGGGATTACCGCCCCGGAAGTTCGCAGGCAGCGTGTTGTCGAACTGCAGGTTCATCTCGGGATTCTGGATCGCCGGAGCCGTCGCTACCGACGCAGACTGCGTTCCGGCAGCGGTCTCAGCTGCACAGCACGTGTCGGATTGGGCAAGAAGGCCACATACGAGGGCAACCAGCATCAACATGTTTCTCACAGGATTATCCTCCTTCACAGAAAATGCCATCATGCACCGGAACGAGGTCGTCCAAGCTCCTTTCCAAGGACACAGACTCTTTCAGGTTAAGACCATACGTTCATAAAGGTCAAGCTTTCTTTCCGCTGGGAATGGCGTACCGCATTTGTCTCTATAAGACACCGCATCTTGCTTTCCGGTTCATTTCGATTGTATCGGTCCCAATCAATGAACGTCGTACACATCGATTTCGTTACGCGCCCTGTTACATGCTTTATTGAATCCTTCATAAGGAAAGCCCTTTTACGCTCCCGTTCGTGCGGAGCTTGTCGAAACACGCGAGGCTCTCGGCGAGGAATATCTCATTTCGGTGTCACGGGTTCGGCGGGAGCGGCGGGAGCGGCGGCTGGCAGTGTCGGATTCGGGGGTGAAATCGGGCAGACTGTCTGCATTTTTCCCGGATGCTTCTTCCAACGTTTCAGCGTATGCAGACGATATCCGGCGACGGCGAGAATGGTGATGATGAGCAGCCAGATGATCCGGCGGGGCCAGGGATTTTCCGCGTCGGCGAACGGGTCTTCCAGGGTCCGTTTTGCGCCGGCCGGGAGTTC
>JAKJFL010000348.1:0-4315 GCA_022704935.1 Candidatus Rifleibacteriota bacterium | reverse complement strand
AACGAGTGCTGCCATTGCCCCGCTGATTCACCGGGCATTTCCGGTGCTCCAGGACAAGGCCTACGCCCTTTCTTTCGAGTCATACGGGCATTTCAACCAGTGCGAGGCCTTCGGCGTCAACGGCTTTCTGATGTGGGAACCGATCGTTCCCCCGGGCTGGTGGGACACATATCAGCATTTGATCGATACCGTTCCCGGCAGCACCAGCCTTCCAGAAGCCTGGTGGCGGGAGATGCGGGGCGGCCTGCTGCTGTTCCTCCCGCTCGATGCCATGGATGAACCAACAGGCCTTCGGGCGATGACACAGACCATGAAAGAACGCGGCACCCGTCTTGCTTTTCTTCCCCGCGGCGGAACGTTGAAAACAGCGATCGGAAGCGAGACCTTCGACATCCGCCTGACGAAGAGCAACGCCGTGATCGCTCGGAAGAAGACGAATCTGGATGCCTTCCCGGAAATGATCGCCGCCCGGCTGATTCCTTCCCCACCCATCTGGATGGTTCTCCTGGAACGACTTCTTGCATTTTTTTCGTGTTTTCTTTCGATTGCAGCCTTCTGGTTTGCCTTCGCCGATCGCAGATTCGCAAGCGTGGCGTTGCTGCCAAGAAATATGGTCCCCCTCCTCGCGGGCGCCTTCACCCTGACTCTGCTGCCGTCGCTGCTAGCTGGCTGGGTGGCCGGCGAACGCAGTTTGATCGAACGGAAGGCGCGCCTCTTCGATGTGACTGCCGACCGACTCGAGACCGTTCTGAGTTCCATCGACAAGGGAACGAATTGGTATATCGGTCAGAATATGTCCGCCTTCCGGCATCTCTCGGCCCTTCCCGAATTCACAAACCGGCTTCATGCCACGCGCACCCTGAAAACCAGGCCGGAGCAGGAGGAGGCTCTTGCCGATCTTCTGGACACGTATTATCAGCAGGCGATGAAATACGGGCTGGCCATCGGGAACATGCAGTTTTTCGGCCCTGGCGGCATCAGCGTTCTCAACGCGGGAAAAGCCTCCGAACACGAATCCTCGATCATGCGCGAGCTCTACGGGAACCTTCACGCCCAGGCCATGCAACGGCTCTCACCGGCCTTTTTGGCGACCGATGAAAACGGAGACGAAAACAAACGCACGCTGGAGAATCTGAAAGGCGAGGAAATAAAATATCTTTTGTTATCGATGCTCTCCGCTTTCGATGTCGCCGCCATGATGTCGGCTCCGGCCCAGTATCAGTTCATCACCTGGGGCCTCAACTCGCACGAGTCCTTCCGCATCCATATTCCGGATGTCACCGGTCAGCCCCACTATGCCTTTCAGGTGCATCTCGCCGACAACATGCTCCGTCACCAGCAGCTCCGCAACCTGTATGAAGACCGGGGGCAACCCGACACGCCACACGTGTCGGTGACCCGCAACAATCCCCGCATAACCCTGCCATTCACGACACTCAGAATACACCTGTCCGACCTGGGAAACAGATTCACCGCCGATGTGAATTCCTACCTGGCACACCCGGAAGAAGCCGCTGCGGATCTTCTCGCAGGCGCCTCGCTCATGCCCGTTCACACATTCCTCGAACACGACGGTTCCACCGAGTTTCTGTTATCGCGGACGGGAAACAGCCAGCGTGATCACATCCTGAAAGCCCGCATTCCCTATTCCCCCCTTCTCGCGAAGCTCGACCGGGAAGCTGCGGCAAGCCGTTTGTTGCTGGCTTTTCTGTTCTTTCTCATGCTGTTCATGTCGTTCCGCACGGCATCCCGATTCCTGGAACCGGTCCAGGCGTTGAGCCGTGCGGCGGAAGCCATCATGAACGAACGATTCGACACACGGCTTCCCGTGGATCGCCGGGACGAGTTCGGCGATCTGGCGGCAGCCTTCAATGCGATGGCGGCAGGGGTTGAAGAGGGGCGGCGCCTTCGCTCCTTCGTTTCCGATTCCGTCCGCACCGCCGCGAGCGACGAGGCCAGAAGCAAAGCCGCGATGGCCGGGGAAAACAGGTCTGCCGCCATCCTGTTCGTTGCCCCGGCTGGATTCGCCCGGCTGCTTCGGGAACGGTCTCCCGAGTCGGTGGTCCTGCTGCTGAACCGGTATCTCGCGGTCATGTCGGAGGTGATACGCCGGCATGGCGGTGAGATCGACAAGTTCATCGGCGAAAAGATCCTGGCCGTCTTCGATGCAGAAAGCCACGGAGCCCTCGACGAAGCGACCCGGGCCGCCGCGGCGACAGTGACGGAGATGCTCGATGCCATGCACCAGTTCGGACAGGAACTGCCTTGTCCGCTGGGCATCGGCATTGTTGCCGGACCGGTCCTCGCCGGCATCATGGGAGCGCCCGAAGTGCGGCTGGAGTATACGGTCATCGGCGACACGGTCAACTCGGCCGCCCGCCTCTGCGACCTGGCGGCGAAGGCCGGCGGCGGCACGATCATCGACGGCACCGCGGCGTCTGCCCTGGACGGCAGGAGCATGTCGCCAGTCGGCGAAATTCTCGTGAAGGGCAAAGCCCGCCACATCGCCGCCTTCCGCCTCGAATGACAAGGGCCGGAGCGAATCGCAGAAAACCCACGGGTTTCATGATATGATCCAAAATATTTCATCATCGGCACAGAGGAGTCATGCATGGCTTTCTTTTTTTCCGAGCAATCGAATCTCCCGTTGAGAACGGCACCCGTTGCCAGGGCGCTCCTTGTTTTGTGTCTATTTTTTGGGGTATTCGCGGGAGCTCCGGCCTGGTCTCGGGATGATTCCGAGATCGACCGCCTCAAGGCCCGCGCAGAGGAAAATCCCCAAGATGCCCGCCTCCAGTTCAACTTCGGCGTGAAACTCATGGCCGCAAAGAGATTTGAAGAGGCTGCAGAAGCCAATCAGAGGGCGACGGAGGCCGATCCGAATCTGGCACAGGCCTGGTACAATCTCGGACTGGCGCTCCAGAACCTCAACCGCTGGGACGAAGCGGCAAATGCCTACAAGCAGGCTACCGAGGTGAAGCCCGATTACCAGGAGGCCTTCATGAACCTGGGCGCTTCCTATCAGCATCAAAAACTCGCTCAGGAAGCCGCCGGCGCCTATCGGACCGCCGCCCAACTCAACCCGGACGACGTCGAAGCCCAGTTCGGCCTCGCCTGGATGCTGCTGTATCTCAAGGACGATGCCGCGGCCACAGAACAGTACAAGGTCCTCGCCGCCTTCGACAAGGCCCGCGCCGACAACTTGTACAACCAGTATAAAAAGGAGAACAGCGAGGAGCCTCCAGTCCCCTGATTTTTCTTCCTCCGTCTCTTTTCTATATTCATGCATTTATATTTTCCCTTCCCCAATAATTCCGCATTCATATCGAAGCGGAAGTGATTTCGTATCGGGGGAATTTCTCGCACGATCATCAAGTGACAATGACATGAGAAAGGGGTATCATGCCGTCGTCCGGGGCCCCGACCCGCGGTTTTTCACAGACCGGCGCCCCGGCAAAAGACGATACGTTCAAGGAGCATGAAATGACGATCCGTCACGTGATCCGGAAGGAAACCTATTTCGACTCGGTCACGCTCATGCAGATCACCAACGAGGTGAAAAAGCTGCAGGGCGTCGAGAATGCCGTGGTGGGAATGGGCACCGACTTCAACATCGACAGCCTGAAACGTCTGGGGCTGTATTCCGACGTCTTCGCCGGCGTCACCCCGGCCGACCTGCTGATGTGCGTTCAGGCCTCGGGCGACGCAGCGGCCGAGGCAGCCCTCGCCACGGCCGAGAAGCTGCTCACCTCGCGCAAGAAGCCTTCGGGGAGCGGCGCGGCATTTGTCCCCCCTACCCAGGAAGCAGCCGCGAAGGTTCTTCCCGATGCGAACGTCGTGCTGATTTCGGTTCCCGGCGCCTGGGCGGCCCGCGAGGCCGAAATCGCCCTGCAGGCCGGCCGTCATGTGATGCTGTTTTCCGACAACGTGACGGTCGAAGAGGAGTTGAAACTCAAGACCCTCGGAGTCGAGAAAAACCTGCTCGTCATGGGCCCCGACTGCGGAACGGCCCTGATCAACGGCGTGCCGCTCGCGTTCTCGAACGCAGTCCGCAAGGGCGACATCGGCCTCGTCGCCGCGTCCGGCACAGGCTTACAGGAAGCCACGAGTCTTATTCATACGATGGGCTATGGAATCACCCAGGCGATCGGCGTCGGCGGCCGCGATCTGTCCGAAAAAATAGGCGGGAAGATGACGCTCATGGCCGCTCGCGCGCTGGGCGAAGACCCGGCGACGAAGGTCATCGTGTTGATCTCGAAGCCCCCGGCGCCGGCGGTTCTCGGTCCCCTGTATGCCGAGTTGAAGAAGATCCGCA
>JAKJFL010000347.1:0-4323 GCA_022704935.1 Candidatus Rifleibacteriota bacterium | reverse complement strand
GGGACCTGTGCTCATGAAAATTGCGAGAGATGATGAAAATTAATGAAATAAGGCCAAAATAGTATGAAAACAAAAGATTGAATTGAATAGATCTGTCTCAGCTCTATATATCGATAAAAACCTCGCAAAAGAAATGGACATGTTCGGACGATAAACATATTAGAGAAGCGGAAAATTCTATCAACTCGACATGGAAGGGGGATGGTAAAAGGGTCCAGTAAGGGGGCAAGAAGGTACAACTGATTTTTTAATCTGAGGCAAGGAAGCCTCTGATAACGATTCAAGGAGGAATCGATATGTCTCTCAGCATCAATCAGAACATCCTGTCGCTCAAAACCCACACGCAGCTTTCAAACACATCCAGCCGGCTCGAGAAATCCATCGAAAAACTGAGTTCCGGCCTTCGCATCAACAGAGCTGCAGACGACGCCGCAGGACTCGCTATCAGTGAGAAGCTGCGCCGCCAGGTCAGAGGTCTGAGCCGCGCGGTGATGAACGCCCAGGACGGCGTTTCGATGATGCAGTCCGCCGAAGGCGCGTTGAGCGAAACCCAGAGCATTCTGCAGCGCATGCGCGAACTGGCCATCCAGTCGAGCAACGACACGCTCACCAGCAATGACCGTCTGGAAATCCAGAAGGAAGTCAACCAGCTCCGCGATGACATCAACCGCATCGCGAACAACACCGAGTTCAACACCAAGAAGCTGCTCGACGGCAGTCAGACGGCGCTGATCAGCTCGAGCTCCCAGTATGTCGACGGCATGGTCACCGGCGTCGGTAAAGGCGGCGGCGATTTCGACGTCAGCATCACCCTGATGCAGGCCGGGACCAGCCAGATGCAGCGCTCCCAGATCTTCACCCTCAAGGATGGCACGGGGTCCCTTGCCAAAGGCTCGACCCAGCTTCAGAGCATCGCTCAGTTCTATGATTCGAACGGGGTTTTCGTGCTTGCTTCCGCCTTGGATCTCTCGCTGAGTGGTAATTCGAAGACGACCTCGATTTCCGTCGATGGGCAGATGTCCCTCGACAGACTGTCCGCGGCGATTCAGAACGCGCTTGTCGGCAGTTCGGGACTTGGTATCGCCAATTCCAAAGTCGGTCTCGTGAATACCGCGCAGACAGGGGTTGCCGGAATCGGCGGGTATCTTCAGATGATCTCCGGTTCGATCGGTGACGCCGGAAGTGTTGCGCTTTCCGCCGATCAGGGTCTCATGACCGCTCTCGGCCTGACAACGATTCGCGAAGCGAAGAACAATCTCGTCGAACTCACTTCGCGGGATGTCTTCGGAAACGTTTCTCAGGTCCGGACCTCGGAGGACGTTGCATCCGGCCTTCTCGACGGCATCGATCTACAGTTCGCCTCGCAGCCGGCTCAGGTTGCGGGTCTCGGGGGGTTGGAAACCGGCCTGAAGATCACGGCCGTAGCGGGTGACGTGTTCGGAATTCGCGTCGGAGCCACCAACAAAGCCATCACGCTCGGGCGAGGCAACTGGACGCTGGAGGGGCTGGCGCGCAGCATCAACGCCCAGCTTGCGACCGGCACCGTGATCAGCGGCATGTCGGCGTTGGTCATCGATGGCCAGATTCGCATCATGTATGAACCCACGGCTGCTTCACGCGACTCCTCGTTCGAGATCGTGAGCGCGAATGCGCCGACCGTCGGTATTCTGAACGGTTCCTACAGCGGGTTCGTGCAGGGGTCCAAGGACGCGACCAAATCGGCGTTCGGATTCAGCAACTTCATTTTGAGCGGCGCGCCGGCTGACAACGAGATCTATATCTGGGTCGATGACGGCGTGATGACCGCCGTCGATGTTCCCGTCACCGCTCAGGATGACCCGACGTCTCCCGATCTGAAACTGTTTGACGATTGGAGGAGATCGGCCGAGGAAAGTCTCGCGACGAACGATGTTCGGGTCCGGATCGACGCCGTCAACGGCGGCATCGCTTTCACCTCCCTTCGCGTCGGGAAAGAGAACCTTACCACGGGCGGATCTGAAGTCAGTCAGGTTCGTGTCCGGTTCGATCCCTCGTCGGGCATTACGGCGAATTTCGACAAGAAGTTCGGCCTCTCGCTCGATGCAACTGCGGTCGGCTCGGGTGACAAGAATTTCCGGATGCATGTCGTCGACAATACGCCGCAGTTCCAGATCGGCGCGGATGAAGGCCAGAACATGAAGATCGCGGTCTCCGAGATGTCCGCGAAGGCTCTCGGCGTGGACAATCTCGATCTGACAAGCATCTCGGGTGCCCAGAAGAGCCTT
Source organism: Candidatus Rifleibacteriota bacterium (assembly GCA_022704935.1). Lineage (GTDB taxonomy): Bacteria > Muiribacteriota > Ozemobacteria > Ozemobacterales > Ozemobacteraceae > MWAR01. Next base: position 2,059 of record JAKJFL010000347.1, on the reverse strand, counting down.
TCAAAGCTGAACAAGGCGATCGACAAGGTGTCTTCCGAGCGGTCCAAACTCGGTGCCTTCCAGAACAGGCTCGAATACTCGATCAACAACCTGAACACCACCAAGACCAACCTTAGCGCCGCCGAGTCGCGCATCAGGGATGCCGACATGGCGCTCGAAATGGTCGAGTTCACGCGCAATCAGATTGTCTCCCAGTCGGGGACGGCGATGATGGCTCAGGCCAATCTGATCCCGCAGAATATACTCCAGCTCCTGAAGTAACGCATCCTGCCGGTTCGTGACTCCTGCAAGGTGATCGTCACAGTGCCGGGCGAAGGGCTCTTCCTTCCCCGGCCGTGACACCGGACGATTCCAAGGTCCGGTTACCAGCAGGCTCGCGGACAAGGCGGGATACAGCCCTTTTCGGACCTTTCGAGGATTTGGCTGCAAAGCCCGTTTCCGAACGATCCGGTTCTTCCCGGTGCGATGACGCCGGGGCTGGAAGGAACTCCTTCCAATCGCTCTTTGAGATGGTTCAAACGAATCGGCTGATACTGCCCTCACGTGCGTATCAGCGGTTCCGAACAGGCAGGCACGCGATGTGGCCGGTGTCGCCGACATGGAGGATGCGGCAACGGGCGCAGGCGTACCTGGCGTCTGGCGGGGAAGCCCGCAGGCGCAAAAGGCACCACGAATCCGAATTGAAAGGAGGAACCGCCCCTGGAAGATGTAAGTATGAAAAGTTCATGCTATAAAATATAGATGTGTTCGGGTAAGGAGGCCTCAATAAACGATTCATGGAGGAATCATTATGTCACTCACCATCAACCAGAACATCCTATCCCTGAAAGCGCACTCGACCCTGGCCACGACGTCGAGCCGGCTCGAAAAATCGATCGAGAAGCTCAGCTCGGGCCTGCGGATCAACAAAGCAGCGGATGACGCCGCGGGACTGGCCATCAGCGAAAAGCTTCGTCGTCAGGTCAGAGGCCTGACGCGGGCAGCGCTGAACGCCCAGGACGGTGTCTCGATGATCCAGTCGGCGGAAGGCGCGATGAGCGAGATGCAGAGCATTCTGCAGCGTATGCGCGAACTGGCCATCCAGTCGAGCAACGACACGCTCACCAGCAACGACCGTCTGGAAATCCAGAAGGAAGTGAACCAGCTTCGCGACGACATCAACCGCATCTCGAACAACACCGAGTTCAATACGAAGAAGCTGCTCGACGGCAGCCAGACCGCTCTGATCAGCGCCAGTTCGCACTCCGTCAACGGCATGGTGACCGGTGTCGGGAAGGGGGGCGGCGACTACGACGTCAGCATCACCCTCGTCCAGGGCGGCATCAGCCAGATGCAGCGTTCGCAGATCATGACGCTGAAAGATTCCTCGGGAGCGCTTGCCAAGGGCTCGACGCAGCTGCAGAGTATCGCCCAGTTCTACGACACCAACGGCGTCTTCGTCCTTGCTTCCGCCCAGAACCTCTCGTTGAGTGGCAACTCAAAGACGACCTCCATATCGGTCGATGGGCAGATGTCTCTCGACAGGCTCGCGGCGGCAATCCAGAATGCTCTGGTCGGGACCTCGGGTCTCGAGATCGCCAATTCGAAAGTGGGTGTCGTGAACAGCAGCCAGACCGGCGTATCCGGCATCGGCGGCTATCTCCAGATGGTTTCGGGCTCGATCGGCGATATCGGGAGCGTCGCGTTCTCCGGCGACCAGGCCCTGATGACCGCTCTCGGCCTCACCACCATTCGTGACGCGAAGAACAACCTCGTGGAGCTTTCCTCGAAGGATGCGTTTGGGAACATGACCCAGGTCCGAACCTCAGAGGACAGAGCGATCGGCCTGCTCCAGGGAATAGACGTCAAGTTCTCCTCGCAAGCGGCCCAGGTCGCAGGTCTCGGCGGCCTTGGAGAGGGGCTGACGTTCACCTCCGACGCATCGTTTGTTCTCTCCGCAGGGGGCATCAGCGTTGAAGTCACTATTGATACGGGCAACTGGACAATGGAAGGCTTGGCGCGGAATATCAATGCTCAGCTGACTACAATCACCGGAGCTACGGCAATGGTCATCGATGGC
>JAKJFL010000346.1:0-4338 GCA_022704935.1 Candidatus Rifleibacteriota bacterium | reverse complement strand
CTTTGCAAATAATCGCGTTCAGAAATTCTCATCGACCGGTGCATACATTACCCAGTGGGGTATCGGGGGCACGGGAGACGGCCAGTTTGACGGTCCGAAGGGGATCGTGGTCGATGATTCCGGGAATGTCTATGTTGCTGATTCAGGAAACGACCGGATTCAGAAATTTTCAGTCTCCGGCGATTACGTCACCAAATGGGGTTCCTTTGGGGCACAGGCCGGAAACTTCAACGACCCGTGCGGTTTGGCTGTCGACGCTTCGGGCAATATCTATGTAGCTGACTCGGGCAACCACCGCGTTCAGAAATTCACGTCTGCGGGGTCGGTTCTTACCACGTGGGGGGCGAATGGCGCCGGAAACGCCCAGTTCGTCAATCCTCGCGATGTGGCCGTCGACTGGGCCGGGAATATCTATGTTGCCGACTCGGGCAATCACCGGGTTCAGAAATTCGATGCCTCGCGAACCTTCGTCACGAAATGGGGCACGAATGGCACGGCAGCCGGCCAGTTCGCCGATCCGAAAGGAATATGCGTCGATTCCGCTGGAAATGTCTATGTTTCCGACACGGGCAACGATCGTGTCCAGAAGTTCACGCCATCGGGCTCCTGGCTGGCGGGATGGAACACGACTGGTTCCGGTGACGGCGAGTTTCTCGGCCCCCTCGGAATTGAAATCGACGAGGCCGGAAATATTCTCGTCTCCGATGGCGGAAATCACACGGTCGAGGCATTTTTACACTGATCGTTCCATTTTTTTTACAGAGCCGACTCCGCTGAGGGACAGTTCGTAAATCAACTGCATTCGGTCGATTTGCTTGGAACAGTTCCGTTATGCCGTTTCCTGAGAACAATGAAATTCAATCGTTCTCCAGGATCCGCATGACCCACAATTGGTACTGAAATTGCTGAGTAAAGAGGGTACACGTGCGAATTCCGTGCGTGTATTCCTGAATGCGCGAAAAAAACCTTGAATAAAACCGTTCGTTTGTTACGATGGTCTATAGAGTAAGAATGAATTTTGAAGCTCTGTATAATATTCACATACCACAATCATCTCTTGAGTCGCGGTAAAAATACCACAGTTAATCTGTGGGAGGTTTGTATGTGATCAGTAAACTTCGAACCTCCCTCCGTTTCAGCCTGGTTGTGCTCCTGGTTTGCTGTGCATGCACGGGATTGCTCATCGGCCTTGGCTGCGGCGGCGGAGGAGGCGGCGGCGGGTCGTCCGTGTCATCCGTCAGCCTCCTGAACTCTCTGACCGGGCGCGTTCTCGTCGAACGCAGCCCGGCATCTGTGCGTACGGCGGGTTTGACCGAAGGGGTCAAGGGGGCGGAAGTCTGGATCGAGGATTTGAGCGACGATCCCCGCTTCCGCACCGTGACCGGCGAAGATGGCACGTATGTGTTTGCCGGCGTGCCCGAAGGATCGCATCGCATCGTTGCGAAGACCGTGATAACCGGATCCGACGGGAAGAGTCTCGTGATGAAACAGCGTTCGAACGGGGTGAGCATCCCGGTTGGCGCCGATACGACCATCGCCGACAACATCTTCCTCGAGCCCGCGAAAAACTATGTGACGGGTGCCCTGAAGGACGAAACCGGCCGTTTCCTCCCATACGGAACCGCGCTTTCGCTGTGGGGTGAAACCTTCAGAACCGGCCGCAACGGCGAGTTCGTCACTCCTACGCTTCCTGACAGCATCAACGAGGGAACGATCCTGGTCCGGATGACCACGGGCGGCTATGCCGTCGTTCGGGCCCCGTTCGTTTCCGATATCGCCCCGGCGCGGGTCGATTACGAGATAGGCATGACCGGCAGAGAGGAAAACCGACCCCCGTCCGGTGTTCTGATTCCCCGAAACGCAATCACCGTCGCCAGCAAAACACCGACCGGCGGCAGCCTGACCATTTCCGCTTCAGGCTTCGACCCCGATTCGGGCGACGCATACCAGCTGACCTACCAGTGGTCGACCACACTCGGAACGCTCGAAAACGGCACCGGAGCGTTGCAGAAAATCTTCCGCGCCCCCGATCACACCGGAATCGCCACGATCAGCGTCGTCGTGACCGACCCATTTGGGGCGACCGGAAGCATCTATCTGCCCATTCTCATCGGCATCAACTCGCCATCCGATGCCGATACGACCTCCCCGAAAGCGACGCTCGCCGCCCTCGCGACCGCAACCTGGGACGGCGCTCCCTTCCAGGTGCGGGTGACGTTCTCAGAAACCGTCTTCGGCTTCGACAAGACGGATCTCACGGTCACGAACGGAACCGTTTCCTCGATTGCCACGGTGACGGCCGGAACGGCGTATCTCGCAACGATCGCACCGGGAACCTTCGGCACCGTGACTGTCGGCCTTTCGGCAGGCGTCGTCGCCGACCTCGGCGGCAACCGCAACCTGGCGGCAACCAGCGTCAGCATCACGCACGGAACGCTCCTGAACGAGGGAAACCAGCTCCTTGCCTTCGCATTCACCCTGGCCGACAACCCCGGTACCGGCCTGACGGCCGATGTACGGGCGACGATCGACCGGACATCGAGAAACGTCGCCATGAACGTCCCGTTCGGAACGATCCTGAAAGATCTGGTGTCGACCTTCACCGTCTCCCTGCGCGCGACGGTGAAGGTCGGCAGCGTCGTCCAGGTAAGCGGAAAAACCGCCAACGATTTCACGGCGCCGCTGACCTACGCCGTCACGGCCGAAAACGGAACGAGCGTGAACTACATCGTGACGGTCCACACCGCTCCCGGCATCATGGCTCTTTTCCCGGCGAACAAAGCGGTCAACGTGAATCGCAGCGCCGATTTCGGCGTGATTTTCAGCAAGAATGTCCTCAAAGGCACGGGCAACATCGTCATCAGGAACGTGACCGATGACATGACGGCCCAGACGATCGACGTCACCTCCGCGAATGTCACCATCGCGGGCAACATCGCCTCGATTTCCCATGCCCCCCTCGAGACGAAAAAATATGCCGTGCGCATCGCGAACACCTGCTTCGTCGATGCCGTTGGGAACGCGTTCGCCGGCATCACGAACGACACTGCCTGGTCGTTCACCGTGAACGCCGAAGCCCCGGTCGCGACCTTCTCGGTCGTTGCCAGCCCGCGCGCCACCCCCGCCGGGACGGTGAAGCTGACGTTTTCGAAGATCGTCACCGGCGTCGATGGTTCCGACCTCGCGCTCACCCGGAACGACGCCCCCGTCGCCCTTGCGCCGGGCCTTCTCGCCGGCTCCGGCGCGAGCTACATCATCGATCTGAATGGCGTCACGACGGCCGACGGCGCCTACCGGCTGACCTTGAAAACCGTCGGTTCTGACATCGTCGATGCCGCCGGCAATGACGTGTCCAACGTGGCCAGCATCGCCTGGATCATGGACATCACGCCTCCGGCCACGCCGACCGCGGTCGTTCTCGCGCCGGTCGGCGGAACTATTGTGACAAATATACTGAATACGACCAACAAGAACCTGACCGCCCAGGCGACCATCGTCGCCGGGGATGCGGCCGGCGGAACGGCGGAACTGCTGTTCAACGGCGCCTCGCTGAGCCCGACGGTGATGGATACGACCATCGCCGCCGCAGACACGAGCGTGACGTTCGACCTGGGCCTCGCCGGTAACGACGCACTGAAGGCGAAATTCCCGGCGGGCGGCACGTTCGGCGTCCGGCTGACCGATGCGGTGGGCAATACCAGCGTCACCACCGTCGGAAACCCGGTTATCACCGTCGATTATGTCGTTCCCGTCGTATCCGCCCCGACAAATGATCCCCAGACGCTCGGCATCGGCGAAACCTCGTATTCGACCGTTCAGACGAACGAAACGGGCAGGATCTACCTCGTCAGGAGCGGGGTGGGGGCCGCAACGCAGGCTCAGATCGACACCGCGGTCATCGGCGGCCAGGCATTCCTCGCGAAAGACGCCGCCGCCAACACGCCGTACAATGTGACGGTGCACGCCGGCGTCGCGGACGGCCAGTATGACATCGTCGCCGCCGATGCGGCGGGCAACGTCTCGGCTGTCGTCCCTGGCTGGCTGACGGTCGACAGCACCGGGCCGACGCCCCCGACCGCGGTGACCCTCGTTCCCGTCGACGGAACGATCGTGCCCGGCATGCTGAACACGACGCACACCAACCTGATGGCTGTCGCGACGATCCTCCCCGGGGAGGCGACCGGCGGCGAGGCCGAGCTTCTGTTGAACGGCGCCTCGTTCACGCCGCGCGTCAGGGATGCGAACATCGCGGCCGGCGACACGGCCGTCACGTTCAACTTCGGCGCTTCCGACAATGGTGATGTCCAGGCGATGTTCCCCACGAGCGGCGTGGTCAGC
>JAKJFL010000345.1:0-4339 GCA_022704935.1 Candidatus Rifleibacteriota bacterium | reverse complement strand
AAGGCTTGGCCCGCCGATGATGCCTCGCCTCTTCGTCTCATGCAATGGATCGTATTTCTCGCCAAGCGCCCCATTTCACAGACCGAATCCGACTTCGTCGACATGCTCTGCGGCATTCTGCCTCCGCCCGTTGCATCGGGAATGCGGTGTCTGCTGAAACCCCTCGCCGAATCTTCTCCGTTGAGCACCCTCTATGCGGCTGTTATACTTCCAAAGAGGGGAACACCGGAACCCGTGATCTGGGACAACATCGGCAATCTCATCGGCTGTGGATTCAACTGGGCGGCTGTTCGGCCGCTCGCCGACCTCCTGCCCGAAGCCTGGCTTCCCAAGCTCCTGCCCCTGGCTCAGCCCGAATACGACGAGGAACTGATCCTCGAGATCCTGAAAAAGACCGACGCGCCCGTCGCGACGAACTCCCTCGATCTCCTGATCGCCCTCACTCCCGAGGAATTCTCCCGCGTTGCCGGTGGTGCGCGCCGTCCGCTGCTCCTCCGTCGGCACATGGTCCCGGAGATATCGACCCTGATCGGAAGCGAAGCTGCGATGCTCATTCTCAGAGGGAGACGCCCCCCACCATTCGAAGAGGGTGGCCTCTTCGGTGTCAGAGAAGACGGTAAGACCCCCTTGGCCGGCTTGATCCCGCACCAACCCACGGAAGGGAAAACCGGGATGCATGAATAGCGGAATTTCATACGATCCAATCCGGCGATCCGCCTCCCGCGAGCCTCGATATCCGGCGCGGTCGTGGCTGATCACCCTGGTGTATCTCTTGATCTCGGGCGCCGTCGCCTGGGCTGCCGTGGTAACCACCCCGATCATCACGAGCATCCAGGGAAAAGACGTCATTCCCGGCGAAGTGACGTTCGTCACCACCACCACCTTCACGATCAAGGGCAAGTCGCAATCGCGCCGTCTCGTCCGCGTCTGGTTGTATAAAGATGGCGAATACGTCACGGACATCCAGCCGTCTCTTCGCGGCGACTGGTCGATCGAAGTCACCATCCCCGGCAACGGCGTCTATGGATTCCAGGCGTTGGCTTCGGGGGTGACCCAGCCGTTCCTCAGCGCCAAGACGAAGATCGCCTCCGTCGCGATCGATCTCGAGGCTCCGAAAATCAATTTCTATCACTTTGGAGGCTCCAACACGGATATCCCCATCGGAAATTATATCCGAGGGTATAATAATTTGCTCTACTCCATCGTGGACGATTCCGTGGCAGCGCCCGCAACCTCGTCCGGTCTCAATTTCGACACCCTGACCGAGACCATGAAGGATCTCACGATCAACAAGGCGGTGCCGGGGGCCGTATCGACGGATTACGTCAAAAACGTCTGGTGGAATCCGGCCGCGGGAACGACCTGGAGTTCCGGGGCCGAGATCGATCGGCATCAATACCAGTTGAACGCATCGATCGCCGACAAGGCCGGAAACGTCGGCGCGGGAATGGTGAAATACTACATCGACGCGACGAACTATGCGCCGACCATCCTCGAAATCTACGATCCGATGCACCAGGAGCCCTTCACTGGCATCGGCGAAGACGCGTCGAACACCGCCCCGATCTACGACAAGGGCGGCTGGGTGAAATACTACCCGTATATGACAGTCTATACGAACCCGACGAAAGTGCGGGGAAAAGTCGCTTCCTGGAGCGTTCCTGTCAATACGGGGTTCGATACCTACCAAGTCGGTTCCTGCCAAAGAGGCTGGGGATCATGGGTCAGTGACGTTTCGACGACGGACGGTTCGTTCGAAATCGATTACAGCAATATCACTCCGAAAAAGAAATTCCCGATCGGCACCTACAGCATTCCGATCGACTCGCTCGATGCCGCCATGCCATACCGCTGCGAGGTCGCCGGCGGACGTGAGAACCTCAGGCTCATCTACGCCTTCGGCGTGCCTCAGAAACCCCTGCAATTCTGGATCGCCAGCGGCACCTGGAGGGCGAAAAGCGGAAACATCCTGACCAAGAGTCTCGGTGACACAATGGTTCCCGATATGATAGTGAAACTCTATCCGCTCGCGACCGATCAGACGGCGTTCGTCGAATCTCGGGCAACGGGGGGAACGCAGTATCAGATCCGGCTGGCACAGCAGGTCAAAAAAATAGGGCAGGTCTATCCCGACACCCCGGGCCAGTATGACCCCGGCGAGGTATTCCGGGACCTGAACTGGAACAGCTTCAGAGACGCGAACGAGCCATATTTCGACAATACGCCGGGCGCCTATGATCTCGGCGAGGTATTCACCGACCTCAATAACAACGGCGTATGGGACGACGGCGAGCCCTATGTCGACCGGCCGGCGCGCGGAACGTCCATCAGCGACGGATCGACGGCGACGTTGACGAACTTCCTCGGCCTGAAGATGCATCCGAACTACCGAACCTGCATCGTCGCCTATGGCGTGAACCCTCTTGGTTCGAGTCCGTGTCTCGGGTATCTGCGGTATGTCGTCAACAATGATTATCCGCCGTATCTCGTCAATACGGTTTTCAATCCCAACCCCAATATCGTGGCGCGCCGGACGGCAAACAAGCCGACATTGATTTCGGTCATCGCCCAGACGCAATGTCCCGGGGGGGGAAGATGCTGCAGCTTCTACGGACTCGATTTCAACCAGTCGTCGATTCGTGTGATCGACAGCAAGGGGGTCCAGATCGTCCCGCCGAAATCGGGTACAAGCGTCTGGCGGCGCATCGACAACTATGTCTCGCACCAGGCCGATATCGACGTCAGCGCCGTGAACTTTCCCGACGGCACCTACTTCGCCGAGGCAACGCTGTATGACCAGTTTGGCCACGTGGTGATCCAGACGCTCGCGACGTGCTCGTTCAAGATCGACAACGTAGCGCCGAACACGACTGATGAACAACCGGCGCCCGGCGGCATCTCGAACGCGTTTTCCAGCTTCCACGCGCGTATCATCGACCCGGCGCTCGCGGGCGACCAGTCCGAAGGCTCCGGCGTCGAGCTCAACCCCACCAAGGATCAGATTTGGGCTTTCAAACGCTTGAGCGTCGACTTCACCCCGTCCGCGAACGGCGTTACTCAGGCGTTTCCGATCGACACTCCCATCAACGGAAAAGCCGTCAATCATACCGGAGAAGTGATCACCCAGGCCTGGCTGACGACCTATGACGAAAACATGGAAATCTGGGAGAAAGCGGCCGGCAAATTCACTGGGGTCGTCATCGCATCATCGGCGATTCAGGTGACGGCCAACGCCTCCAACAAGCTATCCATCAAGCGGCTCGACGGCCAGTTCCTCGAGGGAAAGACATACGTGGCCGTCATCCAAGTCCCCTGCTTCACCTCGAACGACGGAAAGGACCGCGTCGGCGCCGTGCCGGTCGAATCGATCTCGGTCGATGGCGAGTATTTCGTCAAGATCAAGACTCTCGACCGGGCGGGGAACCAGGGAACCGTCGTCCTGAACTACTCGCGGTGCAAGATGCCGTTCGGGACGTTCACGATCACGCCTTCGACGAACCTTGTCATCTCCGCTCTCGATCCTCCCGATTCGGTGACGTTCACGTCTTCCCAAATCTCCTGCATGGACGGTTCGCTCGTCCTCGACGATCAGGAGGTGACGCTTTCCCAGGCGGGGCCGGGCGATGTCACTCCGCCCGATAGCAACGGCCTTCCCGAGGACGGCATCCAGATACCGATGGGCATTCCGAGCGATCCGCCGAACAACGGGCGGTTCCAGGCCCGATTCGTCATGCAATCGCCGGCCACGGGAAATACGTTCATTGCCGGCTTCATCGGCGAAGCGAGCGGAACGAGCCCGGCGGTGACGGTCAATCGAGTCCAGCCTTTTTCCGTCACCCCCACCTCGGTCATCCTCGACATCACGCCGGCGAATCCGAAACCGACCGTCGATCTCACCTGTTCGAACCTGACGGACACGTCGTTGACCAAAGTCGTTCCCGACGGCTCGATCGCCACCTGGACCTACTTCACCGATTTCGATCCCAAGTCCACGAACCTGGGCCACTCCGGGATGAGCTACTGGAACTCCGGCTACTGCCTCGACAACAATCTGAACACCACTGGCTGGCATACGAACTCAGCAGTCGCCGGCGCCTTCGTCAGGGTCGACCTCGGATCCGGGTATGCCATGCCGTATACCAAGGTCAGACTGAACGTTCAGGGTGTGTACAAGGGCATCTACGATGTCGAATACTCCGACGACTACGCGGTCTGGACGAAAGCCGCCGAAGGTCTTGCGCCGACCGGCTACGGCTGGGTGGAAACCACCTGGGGAGACGTCGGGCCACATCGATACTGGCGCCTCCTTCTGATGAACACTCCCGGGGCGGGCGGCACG
>JAKJFL010000344.1:0-4357 GCA_022704935.1 Candidatus Rifleibacteriota bacterium | reverse complement strand
CTTCAAGTATTTTGCGAGCGTCGGCAATATTTCTTCGCTCGGAAAGCCAATACCAAGGCTCTTTGTCAGATACGAGACGACAACAACGTCCGTGCAACTCTCCAAGTAGACGATGAGAGGCTGTATGGCTGCCGGGTCTTTTGTTTCAATAATCTTCCGTATCGTATCAATTGCAACGTAGCTCGATTTCACCGATTGCAGTTTTTGAAACAAGAGGTCAATAGACAAAGGAGCACTTGAATCCTTGGCTACCTCAGTCCTACTCGCAGCATCAGGAGCGTCGGCAAACTTTGAAAATACCTTCCTTGCCCAGAATTTGACCGCAATGTCACTGGTTCTGGTCAGCTTCTCTACGCAATCTCGGACTGCATCGCTCTCACAAAGGGAAGGTGATTTTATCAACGCCTGCAACGCCATTGCTCGTTGCTCATCATCGGTTGATTCCAAGCTTGACAGGATTTCTTCTTCAGCCGTCATCTGCGTGTTCCTCATTATTATTGAGCGGTTTCAAAATTGAAATTCATCAACTGCGATTCCGTCACCCGCTTGGGCTGGTTTGGCTCCAAGACCGTCTTGCCGGTATTTTTGATTTGGTCTCGGACTTCCTTGAGCTTGCTGAACGGCACCCATGTATAGGTATTCTTATCATTGGAATTGAAGACCATCAGGTGCTTTTCCGGCTTTCCCGTTTCAGGGTTACGCATTATCTTGATGATTCCACGAGCCTGCATGATGGCCTGAAAATCGGTGCCATCTGCCTCAGTGAGGTGTTGATGCGTGTAGACGCCGGTGTTGTCCTTCGTCAGCACGAGGATTTCACGGCTTCCGCTGGCGTCTTCTTTGCCGTAACGAATGACGCCAAGGTCGACAAACATGTCGATTTGCGAAGCCTTCTGGTCTTGCCCGCTCTCAAACCATCCAGCTTGTCCCTCAGCGGGCACGACCAATAGCAAAGCAAACAAAGCCACGCAGCGGACAAAGGCTCTCATATTCCTCTCCCCAGTCATGTAATTCGGTCTCTATGACTGCGAAAGAGGTATTCACCCGCTCATTTTTCTGTACAGGAAAACAGCTAAATGAGAAAACCGGAACAGCCGAAGGAGATAGAGGGGATTGGCAGACAGGGTGTACGACATTTGTGGCCAAAAACTCCGGCGCACGACCTCGAAAACCCTGATTTGATACGGATTCCCGGTTAAAAGGCACGGTTAGGAATCCTGTGCTCTATCCACCTGAGCTATAGGCGCGAATCAGGTGGTCATACGACCTGGGGCCATTGTACAACTTCGACGGGGAGAAATCAAGAGATCGACGGGAGATGCATCGGGCCATTCGATGAGGTAGAATTGGGCGCAGATGCATTGGTTTCGATTTCCCGATCGGAGAGGTGTCATATGACGGTGACTAGACGGCGGTTTGCGGTGTGCGGCACGCTCGCGGCGATGCTGATTTTCGCGGGGGTTTGCATGTCGGAAGCGGCTGATCCGGGATACGAGCTGGCGAAGGCCTGCCGTTCGAATCTGGCGATGCTTCGGGAAGCTACGGAGAAGTGCATAGAATCAGGCATCAAGGAGTTCCCGACCTGGGCGAAATTCAGGGACATCCGAACGATGATTTTGACGAGTCGGTTTCTGGCCAAGGACCCCAAGCCGCCGACCCTCGACTGCGAGTATTATCTCATCTTCAAGGATCCGAAAAACTTCGACTGGTACTGCAACCTGCACGGGCTGGTCGGCGGCGACCAGTCGACGACGTTTCGGTACCATGAATTCCAATTCACGGCGTATACGAGCAGTAAATACATGGGCAACCCGAAATACAAAACCCACGCGGACAACCTGCTCCGGTGGGCGTCCTACGAGCCGACGGCCGTCGAGAATTTCAAGTATCATTATGCCCGCAATCCGATGACCACCCTGATCATCGCGGGAATCTGCCTGCTCTTCTGTTTATATGTATTTAAAAATATTTTTTACTGAGCGGATTCCCGTTCAAGCCCGATGTCCCGCATCAACATCTCGAGAGTCGTGTCGACCCAGTATCCCGAGAAGCCCTGCGTTCGGGCCTTCAACAGGTTGAGCCAGGCACGGCCGCGCTCGCCCTTCTGGAGCCAGGCCATCGCGAGGATATAGTAGGACCAGCCGCGCTTGAGGGCCTTTCCCTCGAGGATCCGGATCGTCTCGTCGGGCTGGTGAAGGGCGAGATGTATCGAGGCGATGTCGCATAAGATCAGCTCGTTTGCCGGTTTCAGACTCAGGGCAAGGCGAAGCTCATCGAGCGCATCAAGGAACGCGCCCTTGCCCGACAACACGATCCCCATCAGATGGTGGGCGTCGGCCGACCCCGGCTCCTTCATCCCGAGCAATCGGGCATACTCGCTCGCACGAGCATAATCCTCGTCATGGGCCGCGCCGATGAGGGAAAGGTCGAAATACACCCGCCCGAGCTGCCGGTAGCCGTCGGTCGCATCCGGGTCGAGATGCACGGCCTTCTCGTAGGCATCCCAGGCCTGGCGCAGCATTCGCTCGTTCCCGAGTCTGAACCCCTCTTCGACGAGCTGCTGCAGGTCCGCCACGGGAATGCCTCCCTGAAGAACCCGCACGGAAACGGCCTCTGCCGGGCAGATGCTCCAGCACGAAACCAAAGCGAATACTATTCCAAGAAGCATATTTTGCCGCGTTCTCATCATGGACATCTTCATCCTCCCGATGGTATAACTGGTTGTCAGACCACTACTCTATGTGACATATCACGGATCATCCCCGCATGCCAACACATTCAGCGAAATTCACCGACGACGGGCGCACCCGACAGACAGGATCGCGCACGCTTCGCTGCACGTCTGCTTTCACGCTGGTGGAAATCCTCATCGTCTTGACGCTCGTCGGCTTCGTAGCCCTGCCGTTCACGCGCATGTTCCTGTTCGGCATGCAGGGCAGCACAGAAAACCTCGAGCATATCATCGCCTACAACCTCGCCCGCGAAAAAATCGAAGAGGTGCGTTCCCTGCCGTTTCACCTCGTCAAATCCGACTTCGAGAACTTCGCCACCGTCTTTCGCGACCGGCCCGACTTCGACGAGGCGTTCGAAAGCCGCGAAACCTTCGAGAAGACGTTTTCCGACATTTTCACCCCCTCGAGCATCGACAGAGACCCGGACGCCGAAACCTATAAACGGCTCAAAAGCCTGTATAAAGCGGTTTTCCTGCGTGACATCGAACTGTATCCAGACGAAGTGAAACCGTATCGCCGCGTGATGGACGTCGACTCGAGATACGATACTTCCGTGCCGGCCAGGCTGAAGAAAGTGACCGTGCGGGTCTACGACCCTCAGCAGCACCGCCTTGCCGAAGTCGTCACGCTCGTGGGGCAGCACCGATGATTCACCGCCGCACATACGCAGGATTCACGCTGGTCGAACTCCTCATGGGAATGGCGCTCACCGTCCTGGTCGGCGGTGTGCTCTACCTGCTCCAGTCGACCGGCATGTCCACCGCGACCCGAGGCACCGTCAGACTGACCCTTCAATCGGAGATGAGGCGGAAGATGGAACGCCTGGTGAACGATCTCCGCTGTTCGAACGAAGTGCTCGAGGTTTCCCCGACGCACCTGCGGCTGGCCCGGTTCAGAGTCGGCGACAGCGACGAGGATCTCACCGGTGACGCGGCGCTCACCACCGTCACCTATGAACTCGAACGACGAAAAGGCCGCTGGACGCTGTTCCGATCGGAACGCGGCGATGCGCCGATCGAAATTTTCTCGGCCGACCAGATCGACCAGGAGATGTTTTTCCCGTATTACGAACAGGCTGCCGCCGAAGAGGGCGGACCGGTGACGTTCGAGCCCTTCGACATGAAATCGAACGATTCCGGCCAGCGCAAGCGCATCTCCTTCATGCGCATCCGGATCAGGGCGAAGCAGAACCGCGAACAGGTGGTGCTGACGACGGCCGTCACGCTGCGCACGGCCCATTCCCGCATCGTCCAGCCGAATTGGAAATTCCGCTAGGAGACGCCAATGCTTCTGGCCTCGCTGCTGTGCGGGCTCGCCATGGCAATCCATCTTGCCTTGGGGGTTCTCGTGCTGATGCGCGCACCCCGGCAGCCGACGAACCAATGTTTCAGCTTCCTGCTCTTCCTGTTCTTCGTCTGGTCGCTCGCCGAGATCCTCCTAGTCACCCGCGGCGCTTCCCAGCCGGGGATGCAGCTCGTGAACCTGCTGATGACGCCGATCTTTCTCCTTCCGCCGGCGTTCGCCCTGTTCACCGCGTTGTTTCCGCGCCGCGTCGACTCCGCGTGGCAACTGGGAACGCCGATGCAGAGGCTCCTGGTTTTCGCCCCGGCGGGAGTGCTGCTGGC
>JAKJFL010000006.1:0-19379 GCA_022704935.1 Candidatus Rifleibacteriota bacterium | reverse complement strand
GCGGGGCGATTCGCGAACCGTCCCTGCGACTATATAGCTATTGCTTTATTATTTTCGTTTCTGGCATGTGTTTCATTTTGAGAAGTAATCCGCAGATGAAATCCTGAAAACCGAGAATTGCCCAACAAAGTATCTTCGCGGTGAACATTTTCCTGTGTCTCTGACGAAAAAGGCCGCCCCGGTGGGGACGGCCTTTGGTTTGGTTGCGATGATCAGTTGAATGACGGGAGGTTGGTTGGCGGAAGCGAGGGATACTGAGGGCCAGCCGGCCGCATGGTGCCGCCGGGAAGCTGGGTGCCGTTGCCGTTGCCCCAGGACCAGCCGCTGCCCCAGGCGGAGCCCCACGAGGAACCCCAGTTGGAGCCCTGGTTCGTGTTGTGGTTCGAGCCGTAGCCGCCGGTCGGAATCTGCGGCATCACGACGATGCGGGGCCGCTGGGTGGTCATCTGGCCGGGAACGCGAACGCCGGCGTTGATCAGGAGCGATTCTTTCGTAGACCGGACGATCGCCTGGACTTCGCCCATCATCATGCGGGCGGTGGAATCGTCGTTCATCAGGAGATGGAACCGGATCCGGCCGAGCCGGTCATGAATCTCGGCCAGCAAAGGCCGCCAAGCCGGGTGCATGGGGGCGCGCTCGAGGGCCGAACGGGCGTTGTTGATATGGCCGATCGCCATGACGTCACGGCCCCAGTTACCTGTACTGCCGGCGCACATCGCGAGGTCGCTCTCGATCATGTCCAGCAGACTGACGACCGTCTGGAGCTTGGCCGGATCGTAACCAGGGTGCCCATGGTGGCTATTATGCCCGGACTGGCCATACTGCCCGGCTTGGCCCGACTGGCCCGACTGGCCCGACTGACCCGACTGGCCAGGATACCCATAAGGATCTGCCTGGCCGCACTGACCCGCCTGGTCGGATTGTCCGGCTTGGTCAGACTGACCGGATTGCCCGGATTGGCTCCAGGGATCTTTCTTGCCTGTCTGATCAACCTGGCCGGTCTGCTCCACGGGGGTCTGCTGACCCTGGTTCTGCTGGCCCTGGTTCTGCTGGCCGATTTCGACAGGAATACGGGGTTCGGGGGGGCGTCCATAACCGCCCTGGCCGAACGGGTCCTGAAAACTCACCGGCGCCACCTGGCCGTTCTGGTCGGCCTGTCCCACGACAATTTCCTGGGCCCAGCACGGAACGGAGATCGCGATCGCCATCAACCCGGTCAGAATCCTGCGTTTCATCATCTTCCTCCTGTCGTTCATCCAGTCTCTTGTCTTGGCAGTAAAAGGAAGCAACTACTGTACCAAATTCCATACCAGCTCACAGAGCATGATTCACCGTATTCATACTCTGCATCTGCCGGAAACATGACATCATTCCTGCCGAAAGAACGGCGACAGACAACAACTCGAGAATCTCCTGAGATTCCGTTCGGCCCTCTCTAAATCTTCGGCCGAGAGACTCCCCCGTTCGGCATCACGTTCCACCGGCGTCCTGACGCTTTCGGGAATGACCTCCTTCAGCGTCTTGCCGTGCAGAGCCGCATGGGTTTTTATCTCCCGGTGTTTTCAGAAGCGATGTCGATCGCCAGTCGGTCCCGCCTCGCAGAAACCGACATGGTCCCCCGTGCTTGTCATTTTGTATGACACAATCTATTTTCAACCCGGAACGACAGATTTCCCGGCACGTCCCGATCCTGCAAGGCCTGCAAAGGACAAGGCCCGGGGCGGTTTCCCCGGGCCTGCCCTAGCAATCACTAAAACGGTAAATATGCAACTATGCGCAGTATATATGCTGTTTCTTGCAGTAAATAGCCCCTTATAAGCACTTTTAAACAACAAGTGTTTTGCAGAATAGGCACATAACACGCTCAAAACACTGTTTATAATGTTCTAAAAGGCCTTTTTTGGCATGTTTTGCCGAAAAAGGCCCTGTTTTTGCCTTCTTTGCACAATGAAAGCCGCTCCCGGAAAGGCCCGGCCAGGCCGCTTCTATCCGCCCCGGCCCCCTGCGCCGACCACGCCGGCGGCTCTCCGGTACCGCGCCTCCGGCGAGGGGAACCAACCGCCTCCGGGCTCACCACCGGGAAAGGGAGCTCTCAGGGCATCCCTTCCCCAGCTCCACCGCCCATCGCCAGGGTCAGAGTGTCCGCCGTCACGCGCCCCGTCAAGGCTTCCCCCCCACGCCGCTTCGCGCCGCGGGTCCCCGCCTGGACGGAGCGCGCGCCGGCAGACTGGTAAAAGGTGCCGATGGGCGGCTCCGCCGGGGAAGGGAAACGCGCCGGTTCGCAATCGCCGTCCAAAAAGCGGACGGCGACGACGAAAGCCCGAGCACGACGGGGGCCGGATCGCTTCACGCGAGCCGGCCCCTCGAGGTTGCCCCGCCCGGGCCGATCGCCCGTCAGTTGATCACCCCGGCGCACCTGGCTCCCATTTCGCCCACATCGAGCGCCTGTATGAACTCGACGGCACCAGGCGTCTCGAGCCAGTAGCGGGCGTTTCTTCGCCAGAAATCCGCCGCCTCGGCCACGCTCCCTATCTCGTAATCCCGGTCGTCATCCTGTCCGCGCCTGATAGTGGGCTTTTTCCCGCGTTGGATGATCCTCAGAATATTCCGCTGATGGTTCGCGGTTATTTTCAGCAAGGCCCGCGCTTCATCGAGCTGCCCCATCTGAAACCGCGCCAAAATCACGCTCCACACGAAATCCGGCAGCATGTCATCCGGGTATTTCCGGGCCAGCTCCAGCACCGCCGGCGCCCGCCGCCGCTCGAAATAGCAGGCCGGAAGCATCCCGCGGCACCCCAGGCTGTCCGCCGGATCCAGCAACAGCAACTCCTCGAGCTGATTCTGCGCCGCCCCAAAATTGCCCTCATCGAGGTTCAGACACGCCAGCGAATGCACCGCCCGCAGATACGGCCGGTTCTCGATCATTCCCCAGCCGATCTTATCCCGCCCGATCTGAAACTCGGCCGGCGCGACGGCAAGCAGCGTATCCGCGATCTCCTCCCACAACTCCCGCGCCTCCCTCCGGCGCATCAATGGCGATCTGTAGCAGATCACCGCCAGGTGATGCCTGGCGTCGATGAACTCGGGCGTTTTCTTGAGCAGCTTTCGAAATATATCTTCAGCCACTCTTGGCGCGCGAGCCATGTAATCGATTCCTTCGTCCAGCTCATCCAGCTCCTCATCCCCCACCCGTGGAAACTCGAATTCCCACTCGTGGTCATCCCATTCTTCAAGCCGGATCTCCTGAAAGTATTTTCTCTTCATCTCGCATTTTCTCCAGATGATCGCCGCATTACAGCCAGAACGGCTTTTCCAGCCATTCCGCGATGATCCCCCGGCCCTCCGGCGTCATTTCCCGCACGTCGACGATCGAAAACGGCCCGATCTCCCACGGCGCTTCCCGGCTCCCGCTCCAGAGCGAAAGCACGAACCGCGCCGCCCCCTTCGTCCCGCCGTCCTCCTGGCAAATCGCCCAAGCGTCGAACTTTTGCGGTTGCCACGGCCGGAAAAGTTCGTCGGGCGCTTCTTCCAGGTCCGGAAACAGCCGCGCAAGCGCAACGATCACCTCGCCCGGCTCCGTCTTCCTGGCCATCTCGCGCACGGGCGCAAGCCGGCCGGCGTCGGCCTTCTCATCATCCGCCGTAGTCATCCGGTTCACCAAAATCAGCGCCTCCGGCGTCAGCGGCTCCCACCACTCGCCGCGAATCCGCGTCCGCCTCTTCCAC
Organism: Candidatus Rifleibacteriota bacterium; assembly: GCA_022704935.1. GTDB lineage: Bacteria > Muiribacteriota > Ozemobacteria > Ozemobacterales > Ozemobacteraceae > MWAR01. The sequence goes on along the minus strand of JAKJFL010000006.1, from coordinate 15,654 downwards.
TGCATGAGCAGCTCGAGAATCGACGGTTTCCCGGCGTGAAGCTCCCGCCTCGCGCAACGGCCTCCAGCAGACCGTTGCACAGCATGCAGCGCGTAAACGGGGCGAAATGGCTCCTCAGCGACAGCCGTCCGACGACTTCCCTGAGTTGTCGACGCGGCTGTCGCTCCCGTATCCACCGGCCGCCACGAACGGCGCCGTGCATGAGCAGCCTGATGTCGCACGTCAGGATGAACCTGCCCCGGGCCGCCGCCGTCTCGACGATCTCGTGATCCGAATAGTCATTTCTATACATTGCATCGAATCCCAGCAACCTCAGCCAGCGGGCCAGTTTGCCGAGATGCACGTCGAGAATGAATCCCCGCGCCGGATCGAACGGCGGCTTCAGCCCGCCCTGGCGCCCCCTGTCGCCGTCGCGCTCGTCCGGGTGAGAGGCGGCTTCCGAACGTCGCGTTCCTGCCGTTGATCGTGACGGCGTCGATTTCCGGATGCGGGACTCCCAGCCCCTCTATCACGTCCTTCACGGCGGGCGAGCCGGCGAGTTCGACAGACAGGTCGGAGCCGCGCTTCCCGGGCGGAAGGAAATCCTCCAGTTCCCCGAAGAAGCGCACGTCGACCGCGGGAGCGTTTTTTGCGCCTTCCATACCCCTATGATAGCAGGTGTGTGATATTCTGGGCCCATGCACCCGATCCTCTTTCAATATGGCCCGATTCGTATCGGCTCGTACGGCGTTCTTCTCGCGCTGGCGTTTCTCGCGGCGATCTTCTTCACGAATCGCGAATTCCGCAAAAACGGGGCGGATCCGGCTCTGGCGTGGGACATCTACCTGCTGGCGATCGTCGGCGGCCTCGTGGGATCGCGGATCCTGTATATCATCGAACTCCCCGAGCAGTTTTTGAGGGCGCCCCTCGCCACCCTGTTCGGCTCGACCGGTTTTTCTGTCATCGGAGGTTACGTCCTCGCGTTCGGCCTCTGCTGGTGGCGCGTGCATGCCGCCGGAGAACCGTTCTTCCGGACCGCCGACCTGACCGCGCCGGGAATGAGCGCCGGCTATGCCGTCGGGCGGCTGGGCTGTATCGCCGCAGGAGACGGCTGCTACGGGATTCCGACGTTTTCCGCCTGTGCCATGCATTTTCCGAACGGCCTCGTACCGACGCTCAGCGCGAAAAATCACCTGTTGACCTCGTATTTTCTGCGCCTGTTTCCCGGACACCCCGTGCCTGTCGATATCGGCGTCCACCCGACCCCCCTGTACGAATCTATATCGCACTTCATATTGCTGGGAATTCTCCTGCTTCCCTTCTGGCGCGCCGGGTCCGGGCGACGACTGGCGTTCTTCTTCTGCTGGTTCGGCGTTTCCCGATTCCTCGTCGAGTTCATCAGGCTGAATCCCCCCTCCTGGCTCGGTCTGACCAGCGACCAGTGGTTGAGCATCGCCATCTTCGCCGTCGGCTCAGCCGTGTTCATCCGGGCCGCTTCCGGCGCTTCGCAGACGTCGGTGTCGCCCGGCTCCTCCGCGCCAGTCTCGTGAAAACGGGCATCGACGCGCGTCGCCGCCGACTCCTCCGCGAAGGAAGTCCCGGGCGAGGCCCCGTCGTCTACTGGATGTCGCGCGACCAGCGCGTGAAGGACAACTGGGCCCTGCTCGCCGCCCGGGAAGATGCGGCCTGGCGCGACTGCGGCCTGGCGGTCGTTTTCTGCCTCGCTCCGACGTTCCTCGGTGCGACCAGGCGCGCATACGATTTTCTGCTCCGTGGTCTGCGCGAGGTCGAGCGGGATCTCAGACGGCTCCAGATCCCGTTCCACCTGCTCGAGGGCGATCCGGTGGAAACCCTTCCGACCTTTCTCCGCGACGCCGATGCTGCCGAGCTCGTCACCGATTTCGATCCCCTCAGGCCGAAACGCGAATGGCGCGTTCGAATATCCAAAGCTCTCTCTATTCCTTTCGTCGAGGTCGATGCGCACAATATCGTTCCCTGCCGGCAGGCGTCCGACAAACGCGAGTGGGCTGCGGCGACCCTCCGCCCGAAGATCATGCGGCTGCTTCCCGCCTTCCTGACGGATTTTCCGCCCCTCGAAGCCCTGCCCGGGAACGCCCCCCTGCCGGCCCCGGTCGACTGGGAGGCCGTGTCCGCACGTCTTTCCTGTGATGAATCCGTCGGTGTGGTCCACGGCATACTGCCCGGGGAATGCGGCGCCGAGACGGCCCTGAAGAATTTTCTGGCGCACCGTCTGCGCGGATACGCCGGCGCCCGCAACGATCCCAATCTCGACGGGCAGTCGAGGCTTTCCCCCTGGCTGCATTTCGGTCACCTCGCCCCCCAGCGGGCCGCCCTGGCGGTCTCCCGGGCGGTGGACGTCCCGGACGAAGACCGGGCGGCTTTTCTCGAACAGCTTGTGGTACGGCGCGAACTGGCCGACAATTTCTGCCTGTACGAGCCGAACTACGATTCCTTCGAGGCGACCCCCGCCTGGGCGATGCGGACGCTCGGCGAGCACAGGGGCGATGTGCGCGATCGTCTCTACGAATACGAAACGTTCGACGGCGCCGCCACGCACGACCCGCTTTGGAACGCGGCTCAAACAGAGATGCGCGTCTCCGGCTCGATGCACGGCTACCTGCGGATGTACTGGTGCAAGAAGCTCCTCGAGTGGAGCGCAACCCCCGAGGAAGCCTGGAAAACGGCGGTCCGCCTGAATGACCGGTATGAGCTCGACGGCCGCGACCCCAACGGGTATACGGGCATCGCCTGGAGCATCGGCGGCGTCCATGATCGGCCATGGAAGTCGCGGCCCGTCTTCGGATCGGTCCGGTACATGAACGATCGCGGCTGCAGAGGAAAATTCGATGTCGATAGATATATATCTACATGGCTAGAAACAAATCCGGCTTCGCCCCGGGAAAAGGTCAGAAAAGGTCGGCGATGACCCTGTTCGCGAGGGCGATTCCCTGACGACTCAGGGAAACGACATTGCCCTTCCGGATAAGCGCACCCGCCTCGCACTGCCGGTCGATGGCGGCTTCAAACCCTCGAGGCAGTTTTCCGAAAGCTCGTGCAAGCGCCTCGAGATCGAGGCCGTCGCGGACGAGTCGCAGACGAAGCATGACCGTTTCGTGGAACCGGTCTACCTCCGAGAGCGTTTCGACGGCGTCGGGAGCGCCGGAAAGCCACTGCGTCAACGGGGAAGGTTTCGTGCGCCGAACCCCCGCCCACGTGCCGACGGCGGAGGGACCGGCGCCGACATACTCACCGCCGTTCCAATAGTTCATGTTGTGGCGGCATCGCCCGCCCGGGCGCGCGAAGTTCGAAATTTCGTACTGTTCGTAGCCCGCGGCCGCGAGTGCGTCGGCAACCTCGAACAATTCGCCGGGGCCGACGTCGGCCGGATCGGGAAACCCGCCTTCGTCGACGCGCGCGGCGAGCGGGGTGCCCTCCTCGGCCGTCAGGAAATACGCGGAAACGTGTTCGAGGGGGAATTCGCGGACGAGATCGGCAAGCCCGGGAGCGAGAGACGGCCTGTCGGGCAGACCGAGGATCAGATCGACGCCGACGCGGCCGGTCAGCGACAGCGCCCGCGCAAGGGCTTCCCGGCCGGAAGAGAGAGTGCCCTGACGCCCGAGAAGCCGGAGTTCGTCGTCCCGCAGACGCTGAAGTCCCATGCTCAGGCGGAGTCCCGGAATGTCGCGCAGGACGGCCGCGATCTCCCCCGACAGGGTCTCCGGGTTCGTCTCGACCGTCCATTCATCGACGGGGGCGCCGGCAATGGCCCGGGAAACGATTCGAATCAGCTTTTCGAAATGCCCGGGGCCGACGGACGTTGGATTTCCGCCGCCGATGAAGACCGTCCGCATGTGGGGCCGGATCCGTCCATCGATTTCGGTGCGAAGCTCGTCTTCGAGCCTGGCGAGGTAGGCCGTGACGAGATCGTGCGTCGGGAGGGTCGAGTAAAAGGCGCAGTAGCCGCATTTCGAAAGACAGAACGGCACATGGATATACAACCCGGGGCCGAACGTCGTCTCCTGGCCGCCGTCGATCATGGCGTGCGAGCCGGCGGCGGAAACCGGCTGCGGAGCGTCGAAACGAACGCTTCATCGGCTCGTTCGGAAACGTACCGAAGCGGCGACCAGCCCATGTCGCGCGTCTGCCGGAAAAAGAGGAATAATAAAATGATTGTAATTATTATATTAGGCCAAGCATTGACTTCCCATTGTCCGCTCCAGAGGAGAACCGATGCGCCGTCAAAGGGATACAGCCAGGGGATCGCCCAGGCTTCGCCGTCGGGACCCCGGGAGCCGACGACGTCGCCGATGACGTGAAGGACGAAAAGTCCCGCCGATGTCGCGGTGACGCGCAGCCGACGATCGCCGCAGGCTCCGAGAGCCGATGCCGTGAGGATGCCCGCGAGGACGTTGTGGCCGAGAATGTGATGGAATGCCGAGTAATACACGGCTTCGCCGCCGCGCACCATGTCGATCAGGGCGCCGGCTCCGTCCAGATCGGGGAGAAGTCCCGCCGAAGCGGCGAGAGCGGCGTCGCGTTTCGTCCCGCAGACGCGCTGGGCGATGCACCAGCTGAGAAGACCGTGCGTGACGATATTCATCGTCGTTCGAGATAGACCGACAGCGCCGGGTCCGTTGCAAGCTCGAAGGGAGTGCAGCCCGATGCGTCGGGACGGCGGGGATCGGCGCCGCGTTCGACGAGAAGACGCGCCACTTCGGCGTATCCCTTTTCGGCGGCGATGTGCAGGGGCGTCCTGCCACGGCGATCCGCCGCGTTGACCCGCGCTCCGAACATGATGAGGAGGGCCGTCGCGGCGGCATCCCCGGACTCGGCCGCGAGATGCAGGGGCGTGATGCCATTCGTGATACTGCCGATGATCTGGGGCACGTTGGACACGAGCGGTTCGTCTTCGAGCGTCTGGCGGACGGCCGTCATGTCACGCCGGCTCAGGGCCTCGAAGAGACGCCCGGACTTGGCGAGCGTCGTTTCGGAAAAAACGATTCTGGATATATTGCTTGCGATACGAAGCGTCACCCGCTGTTTCGATTTCGGCTGCTTGACCTGGACCTCGTCGCCCGGCTGCAGGATCAGCACTTTCCCGGAAGGGATGCCGGGTCGCCCCCCGAGACGGCGGATGGCTTCCGCCGCCGACGCGTGGCCGTAGGCCTGCGCGACGTCGAGCGGCGTCTGCTCGTATTCGTTTATACTATTCAATATATCCGCGGGCGAGGCGATGATGACGGGAATATCGGCGTTCCCGAGGGCCGCGCACAGGTGAAGCGCCGTTTCGCCGTCCCGGTTTTTCCGGGCCGGATCAGCGCCTGCGGCCATGAGCAGGCGACAGGCGTCGGCGTTTCCCGCGGCGACGGCGGCATGGAGGGGCGGTCGACCGCCGGCCAGAGGCGCGTTCGCCAGCAGAGGGGCGCGATTCAGGACGTCGGCGATCCGGGCGGTGTCCGTCGAGTTCAGCAGTTCCTCGAAATGAATGGGCGTGTCGAGCCCGCCGGCCTTTTTCAGGATCTCGGCGATATCGGACAAGCCCGCGGCGACAGCCATCGCGAGGGGCGTTTTCCCTTCGGAGTCGCCGGCATTCACGAGAGCTCCGCGGGAAATCAGCCAACCGGCCATGTCGACCGCCCCCCGGCGCGGTCCGTCGCGAGACGGCGCAGGCCGATCTGTCGGGACGGTCCAGTGAAGCGGGGTGCGCCCCCGCGCATCGCATGCGTTGATATCCGCTCCTCCACGGACCAACTCCTCCGCGGCGCGCGTCTGATCCCAGGCGGTTGCGAGATGCAGGGGCGTGACCCGGCTCACGGGACTGCCAAGCCGGGGATCGGCCCCGTGTTCGATGAGGATGCGAACGACATCGGCGGCGCCCGTCATGGCCGCGATGTCGAGGGCAGACATGCCTTCGTTGCGGTGGTTTCTGCGATTCACGTCGGCGCCGTGCTCGAGCAGCAGGGAGACGATTTCGGCGTTTCCATCCCACGCGGCCAGATGAAGGGGCGTGATGTCCTGCGGATTCCTCGCGTTCACGTCCGCGCCGGCGTTCAGCAGCGCCCGGACGATGGAGATATTTCCCGACTGGGCGGCGAAATGCAGCGGCGTGGCCTGCTGGAGCATCGGCAGGCCTTCCGACCTTGGGCGAAGGGTGTCGCGGTCCTCGACGACGCGCGGGTGTCGGCCCAGGATATCGATGACGCGGTCGAGATCGCCCCTGCGGACGGCTTCGTGGATGGCATCCGCGAACGAGGATGTGAGCAGGGGCGGGGCGAGCAGCAGGCAGACGGCGATCAGGGCCGAGCGCGACCGGCTCATCTGGTGGCGCGGCCTCTCACGGATTGGCGACGATGCCGACATTTGGAACGGCGGCGGAGGTTCCCTGCCGGTTCGTCCGCGACTCGCGCGGGTAAGCCGCGGAGATGACGACGGTGATCTTCGTCGGCGTATGGCCGGTGGTTTCGGCCTGGATATCGATCCATTCGACGTTCCGGACCAGAACTTCCCTGCGTTTCAGGGGGGCGTTGAAGGGATCGGCCGTCAATGCCATGGCGTAGTCGGGCGCGCTGGTCGAATACGTGGTTTCACGTTCTTCCCAGATGAGGTTGCCTTGGGTATTCAGGTCGGGCGAGCGTTCGAGTTTGAAGATGTTCCAGCCGAGCACGCCAGCCCTGTCTTCGGATGTGCTGAAGCCCTGCCGTTCGGGCAATGCCCGCGGCATGTACATCGAAACGCCGGAGTTGGCGCCGAAAATGGATGAGGCGGATTTCCGGCCGAGCCCCTGGACGATGTGAACGTAAAATTGCGCGGCGTTCGGCCCGATCAACGTCTGGTCGCGGCCGCCGGCGTCGTACATTGCGGAAGGCAGGAGCGTCGTCGGGTATGAAGTCGCTTCGATGGCTTTCGTGATGACCATTTCAGCCTTGCGAAGGTCGGTGATGGTGTATTGAAGCCAGGCGGATTTTCCCGCGATCTTCTGGCCGCCGAAAAACAGCGAATACGCTCCGGCGAGGAACAACGACAGCACGACGGTCGTGACGAGCAGTTCGACCAGGGTGAACCCTCTGCGGCCCGGCATCATCGTCGGCTCACCTTGATGATTTTCTCCGTGCGGTGGTCGTGGGAAAGTCCCGTCTGCGGATCGAGAATCGATGCTTCGACGACCATGCGGACAGCTTCCTGGTTGAAACGCCGCTGACCGGCGACGGAGATGACGTTGAGGGCCACGACTTCGTAGGAAGCCCTGTAGGGAAAAAGGTTCGATGAGGAGATATCGAGCGTATACGGGTTGGCGACCATCGCGTCGTTCCAGTTCAGGCTCCCCTGAATGCTCGGTTGATTCGTGATGTCGTGTCGGAACCGCCAGAGGTAGAGGTCCTGGTTGGGAACCGGGCCGTTCTCATCCCGCGGCCAGCCTGACGGGAACCAGGACGTGGGCCCTTGGCTCGTGTCGGCCGTATCGAGTGCGTCGAGTTTGTACCATTTCGTCGAGTTGTCGGTCGACAGCGTGCCGTCCGACAGGAAGCGCGGACCGGGGTTATACGGATTGGCGCGGCGGACGCAGGGGGCCGCAGGAGCATACTCGTTTCGCCGGATGAGAGGCAGGTTCGCTCGCTCGGCCGGGGTGATTTCCGAAAAATCGAACGCCGGATTCTTGCCGAGACTGTACATGCTCGCATCGTACAACTCCGTCGGAAACAGCCTGACTTTCAGTTCGGCGTGCTGGATGGCCCCCGCCGCCATATACTGTACCTGGAGTTCGCGGATCGATCGCGTCACTTGACTGCGATACTCTCGGCCGGAGCGCAGGAGCGACAGGGCCGAAACGAGAAGGACCGAAGCCAGGACCAGCACGATGAGCACCGCCATGCCGCGTCGCCGAATTCCGCCGTTCATCAGCACTCCCTTCAGTCCAGTTTTGCCTTGTACGTCACGACATGCAGTCGTTGCGGACGTCCCGCATTGCTGTCGGGACGCCTGTATTCGGATGATGCGAGGTTCCAGCGGATCTGGAGGACGAGACGCTGCATCAGATAATACCTGCCCAACGAGTCGGGCTGGGCGAGACGCCGCTGATCGATGACGACCGGTTGGGTCGCCGGCCCCCACACATGTATAGCACCAGGTATATTATAATACCGATACGGAGAAACCACGCCGAGGGGGTTGGTCGGCCCCGATTTGCGATACATCGACGGCTGGCCGCCGGTCTCGGTCACCGCGGCGGCGGCGGCCATCGACGCCCATCCGGCCTGTTCTTCCGGGCGTGGGTTCGGGTAGAAGGAAAAGGTCAGCTCCGTTCCGAACTGCGTGTCTGCCGTCGTGTCCTCGATGGGGTCGGAGCGGAGGTAGATCGCGTAATGGATGCCCCTTCCGTCCGTTGCGATACCGTTGCACGTATACCCGCCCGCGGCCATCACGGAGCCCGGAAAAAGCATCTGCGCGAAACTGGCGCCCTGGGGGCCGGTCAGCATGGCGGGGTTTCCCGGAACGAGCGCGGAAAACGGGACGGTGTCGAGGAGCGTGTTCAGCACGAAGCGGGCGCGGTCGACGGCGAAGGAGTTGGCTGCGAGAAGGTCCGTGTCTTTCACGTCCTTCGTCAGCAGACCGAAAATCGGGATGAGCGCGGAGGCGAGGATGATCATGGCCAGCATGACCTCGGTCAGCGTCATGCCGGATCTTGAATCGACGTTCTTCATTTGCACGGAAATTGCCGCCCCTCTCTTCCTTCATTATAATAGGCGAATGAGTGGCAAACAAGGAAAAAACGGCGGTCACTCCCGAAACAAGCGAATTCAGGTCTTTCTTCTGGCTGCGGTACTGGGATTCTTGGGTCTCGGACCGCAGGGGAGCTTCGCCTGCGATGTCGACCTGATCGCCCTTCTCGAGGCCGAAACCGCATCCGTACCTGCGGCCGTGCCATGGATGAGGGCGGCGCACGCGATCGCCTCGTTGTCAGACGCCCTGAATGCGGGTCATCCTTCCGGAGATGCCGTTTCAACGTGGAATGACGCGACGATGGCCCTGTTCGAAACATGGGTGATACCCTCCCGGGGCTTGCGAACCGAAATGGGCTCCACGACCTGGCGGATCCAGTATCTGTTGAATACCGGCGAATATATTCAAGCCCACGAGGCCATCCAGCGTCAGTTCAGGCTCGTTCTCCGGTGCCTCGCCGCGCTCGGACTCCCGGCGCGCCCGGCGGCCCTCGCGGAGCTGGCCGGAAGGGTCTGGAGCCTCGTCGAGTCGGCAAGGGACCGGGACGAAAAGAGATTTGTCGTCGAATCCGCCGGCCTTGCCTCCGCTGCCGAAGAGTTGAGGAGCGCCTGGAACGTCCCAGCAGACTCCCCCTTGGAGGCCGTCAGCCATTGGTCGGGCGAACTCGGCCGGGTTTCTTCCTTTTTCTCGGCGCATCGAGACGAATGGCCCGATGAACTGTTCCATGCCGTCAGCCAGTTGAAGGACGCCCTCGTCCGGCTTCACGGGTTTCTTCTCGAGTCCTGCAGAATGAAGATCTTCCGTTCGCCTTGAACTTGTCGAAGGGCGAGAGGCTCTTGTGCTTCGACAGCCTCGGCACGAACGAGAACACTCGGTGGTCTTTTGTTACGCAGGAGGCTCTAAAAGCAAGACTCAGGAATGTAAAAACTTTTGAAATCGCGTAAAAACCATTTTACTCCGCAGAGACCGTATTCCCGGGCTCGCCTCCGTGACATACCGCCTGGTCCCCATTGCGTCGCCCCCGGAGAGTATTCTTTTCAGGCCCGAGAATTGCTGTATAATTGTACAGGATGATTTTTTTCGAAATACCGAACTAGTCGGATGACCATGAAGCCACCGCGAGAGGAAAGAGAACGATGAAAATTCCACGCAGGATACACGGCACGACGGGCGGAACCAGGATGGCGTTTTTTCTTCTCGCCATGCTGACGGTAGCGTGTCCACCGATAGGTTTTTCCGCCCCCCCGGCCCCGGCGCCGGCGCAGAACGGCCAGGCCCTTGTGGCCGGAGCCGTCGATCTCGCCGCGGTCATCACATTCCATCCGGCGATGCGCAATTTTGACTATCGTTCGGGGAAGTTCGTTTCCCAGGTCGGTGTTCCCGGCACATCGACCGGAATCGAGGCATGGAAGGAAACGCGCGACGAGCAGCGCCGCATCAAAGCCATGGAAGAAGCCATCGAGGCCCAGGTCCGGCGGGTGAATGAGGAACTGATGCGGAATCAGCCCGAGATGCAGGAAGGAAAAAAAGTCGCCAGGCCCGAGTTCGACAAACTGACGAGGATGAACGAGGAGTACAGGAAACTACTGGCACCGCTGGCAGAACGGGTTCTCGGCGGATTTCCGGAAAAACTGCTCGGCGACATCCCCCGGCAAAACCTCGAACGCATCATGACGGAGGTCCTCTGGGCCGTCCAGGCGAGCGCACAGGCGCGCGGCGCCGCGATCGTGCTGAACACATCGACGGGGGATTTCAAACCCGGCACGGAAGGACTGCCCCAGCCCCCGGACCCCGGTTCCGTCGGTATCCTCGAACGCTGGAACATCCGCTCGCTGAGCGATATCGAAGCGCTGATCCAGGCTTCGGGATCCACCCCTATGCCATTCGAGGGAAAGCGCCCGAAGCAGAGGCCCGGACTCGTCTGCGGCGGGCATTTCGAGAGCGTCACGGATCCGGCGATGCTCAAATCGCTGGTGAGCGAGTTTTACGACAACCGCCAGGCCTTTTCCGGCGCTTTCCTGTCTCTGGGTGCGACGCGCCACGTTCTCTCCGGAAGCATCAACGTCACATCGGTCGATCTCACGTCCGATGCCGTTGCCCGCCTGCTCGACCTCTACAAGACGAGGGCCGCCGAGCGGAACGCCATCATGAGCCTTCTTCGCGAGCGGCTCGGCCGCTGATTCCTGATCCTGGATGATCAAGGAGCGCTGTATGACGTATCGAAGCATGGTCCGCTGCCCGCACTGGTTCGTTCTTCTGCTGCTCGTTCTGTTGCCGGTTTGCATCGCCGTCGGTGCAACCAATTTTTACAAGGAAAACCGGAACGGGAAGGTTTTCATTCTCCAGGTCGATCCGTCCACGAATATCGAAACGGTGTTCAATCCCGACAAATCCGTCATTTTCCTGGCGCCGAAGGCGAAGCGCGTCGCCGTCCTGCCGACGGCAGGCTGGGGTGAACGCACTTCGAACAAAACCCCCCTCGGAGATCCTCTCGGAGTCGGCGAGTATCCCGGCGATCCCAACGCCATCATTACGTTGCGCGTGAAATCGCTGGGCGGTGCGACGCGGTATGAGCTGTATCGCGGCGCTTCGAGACTTCTCTGGGCCGTCGACGATTACTTTACGGCCTACAATCCCGACAACAACAAGTTCGATATCGCGGTCAGCCAGTATATGGGCCGAAATAAAGATGAAATGCGCGTTTATGTGTATATTTCCAATCTGTTCTACTATTTCGGTCCCGTCATCATCAAGCTGGAGTTCAAAAACAACGTCCTGGTCGAGGCCGGATACAAGATCACGAATGATTGGTCCTGGTATGGCACCATTTTCGATTCGTGGTTCTCCGCCTATTCCTCTCCAAGCCCGCAACGCAACCGCTGGCAAAACGTGACCGAGTCAGGCGATCGCGGGTCGGCTCAGTCCATCAGCGTGAATGCAACGTCGGATACGTCGGACCTGCTCGTCTACCACCCCACCCGGAGCTACTCCCTTCAGCACGTCTGGGACACCAGCCGCACGAACGGGAGCTGGGGCATCAACTACCTGCTCGACAACAACCGGGTCAAGAAAGCGAAGTCGACGAACTACCTGACGAACGATCCGAATCAGATGACCCAGATTTTCGACGTCGGCATGGATCTCGGGAACGCTTACATCGACACCCTGCTCTACTACCGAAGCTATTACAATCACGGGAACACATTCGTCGCCAATAACGTCAACACGAACACCTCGCTGCCTCACCCATACTACGACATCGAGGATGCGGCCGGGCAGATGGTCGAGATCCGCGACGGCGTCCCCAACGGGGCCGTTCTCAACACGATTCGAGTCAATCCGAATCCGCTGGTGCTCGGCCACAACGCCGTCGGTCTGTACGGTCTGTCGTGCCGCAACGCCCTTTCCGGAAGTGAGCTCATCGTATACGAACCGGTATATAAAATCAACCAGAACGCGGTCGATATGCTCGAAATAACCGACAACAATCGCAACAACGTTCCCGACCACGTGGATAACGACGGAAAAGGCTATTTCGGATACCGCCCCGACTATCTCATCGACCGGAACAACGGTTCCGCGATCAACAGCGATTATGTACTGGACTACGTTATCGCTCACCGATTTCCGCTGTCCGGAAAAACGGCAAACGATGAATTCACCTATCAGGAAATGGCCATCGAACGCGATCCGTCGGCTTCGCCGTCGAGAATGATCCCGGGCGAAATCATACATGTGCGGGTCGGCAACATCTGGCACCAGGACCCTGACGTATACGGCGAATACAACCAGTTCGGCTGGGACGGCGGAGCTGGAAACTCAGTGTTTATCTGGGTGGGAAATCCGGGAGAACCGTATCGCGGCTTCAACGGGTCTACGACACCCGTTCGCAGAAACAGCGGTCACATTCTCGGAGTCGAGGTGAAGAACACCTCCTACGCCACGGCCGATTACTTCGGCGTCGTCGGAAACGACGAATGGGCAGCCGGCCAGGGCGACCTGTATTTCCTTTCCAAGAAATTTGGCGCGTATGTCAGTCCCCGCATCGTCGATCGGAACAATCCCTATACGCCACCGGTCGATGGATACTATCTCTGGTGGAAATATCAGTACAACCGCTCGACGTCCTACGGTATCTCTCGGACCTATTGGATCGGCAACAATCCCACCAGCGAATGGCTGAACACGGCCGGGTTCTTCATCGGAAACTCGGTCTATTCGCAGATGGTGTATAACATCAACTGCGGCTGCCGCGGCCAGCGGTACGACAACTTCCAGCTCGTGTCGGAAGCCAGTTCCCCGATTCTCGACTTCGCGATCGTCAACATCGGCGCCCCGCCCTTCGTCGACGGAACGATCGCGCCGACGATCGTCGCGAACAACGGCGGCGTCGTCGTCCAGCCGAATACGCCGGTCTATTTCACCGGCGGGTATTCCGACCCTGCGGGCCTCATCGATCCCGCGACGGTCAAGTTCCGCTACGTCATTCTCGACGACGCGTTCAACGATACCGATCCGTCCGCAGATCCGAAACTGGTCATCGACTCGAGCGTCGTCAACGGCGGGAACCTCCTGACGACCCCGAACTGGAACTACGTTTTCAAGGACACCGACCTCCGCGGCCGTCGGGTCGCGACGTTCACCGTCTATCTCGGCATCCAGTTCAAGTGCCAGGATTTCACGCAGATGCCATATCCTTCGTATTCCTGGTGGGGCACCCCCATCGTGGAGAAGTTCGCCTGGAGCAACTCACGCGGCGGCATGTATTATGACGGCACCCGCCACGACAAGTGGGGCGCGCCGCTTCGGATAACGGTGGATACGCAACGCGATCCCACCCCCGAGCATCCGGTGGTCGTCACCAACGTTCAGGCGTATTCGGACCTGACGAGCGGCTGGACGAGCGGCGCGCCGAAAGCCGACCAGGGTCGCAGGATCAAACTGCGCGTCATCGGCGACATGCTGTTCCTTTCCGAAATCCCGGCCCCCCAGACGACCAATTTTTCTCAGATGGGAGGCGTCATGCCGTGGCCGTTCGGGGTCGCGCAGACGGACAACCATTATCGCGTCAGCATGAACGATTCGGGAACGCAGTATGACGCTTCCCGGGGGACCGTTCTGTCGAACGCCGAGTTCAAACAGGACCTCGCCGGAATAAAGTATGGAATGTATATTCGTAGCTCCATCTTGAACCCGGACGGGACTACCTCTCCGTATACCCAGACAGTTCCCCTCGCCAATTCCGATCACATGCTCTATGAGGGCGCGACGCCGCCCCACCAGGGGTTCACGGAGATCGCCTCCGGCACGCTCGACGGCATCGGAACGACCCGAAGAGGCCTTTTCGACCCCGGCGCCTGCAGTGTGATCGTGACGCCGAATTTCACCGGCCGGCTTCCGAACCAGCGCAAGTTCAAGTTCACGATCGAAACCCCGTGGATGTATCTGCCGGTGCCGCTCGACGGCGGCATGGATGACACGGACGTCAGGGACAAGTACGAGGTGCGCGTGGCCCTGAAGTATCCCGTGGCGCAGTGGAGCCAGGTCACGGTCAAGAATTACAACACGAATATCCTGACGAATAGTTACAACTGCAGCAAGGTCGAGGACCAGCACGAGCGCAGTTACAGCACCAACTACAACCAGCGCGTGTATCTGCGGATCATGGACAAGGAAGGCCCGGCCGTCACCGAGTTCGTCCCACCTTCCCAGGGCGCGTCGGGCGATCCGTCCCCGAGCTCTGCGATCAGGGTCCGTCTGGTCGATAACAACCCCCACGACTACTGGAAGCGCGGGCGGCATCCTCAGGTGCGCTACGTGTTGGAAGCAGGCGCGGATCCGTCGCTGAACATCGCGAACGAGGGGAGCCTCGATATCGATTACACCGGCTGGAATACAGCAGGGCCCTACACGCTCCCGTCAGGCCTGGCGATGACGAGCCAGGGAGGGCGTTCATGGGCATACAAGACCGCGGCCGTCGATCTGTCGAGCTGGTCCATGCAGTTGTCGACATTCCCCGGCCTGGTTCAGCTCCGGAACGATCCCGTCGGCAACCTGATCAACGCCAATACGCTCTATTCTCCCTGTTTCAACCAGAACCAGTTCGTTCAGCACTGGGCTCTGTACGATGATCCTGCTGGCGCTCCGAATTTCGACGGCGACGGTCTGCCGATCGCGACGATTCGCGACGGCTCCGGGAATCCCCAGTCGGCCGGCGTTGCGACCGGCACGACGGTGATCGCCGATAACGAACCGCCGAATATCCGGCTGATCGTCAGCGACGACATGAACCTCGACGTGATGATCGAAGTGAAGGGCGGATACCGGGATACCGCCACGAGACTCGTTGCAAGATCCGTCAAGGTGTCCAACCTCAAACAGGCCGGAAGCACTCTGTTCGAGGCGACCGTTGCGACGACGACGCCGACCTTCCCGGTGGCTTCGCTGACCGAGATCTACGATCTCGGAACGTTCGCCGGACGGCCCGCCGGATACTCGATCTCAGTTCCGGTCCAGGCCGGGGCGATTCCGCTGTCCGTCTGCCCGGATTCTCGCCTGCGGGTCGTCGGCGAAGGGTTCGACAATGCGAATGCGGGAAAGACCGCCGTCTCGATCTCCATTCCGCACCCCGACACCCCCGTCGCCGGTGCGGGGTCCGTCGAGTCGATCTTCCGCCGCGGCCTTTCCGGAAACACCTACGTCATCACCGCGGAAACGGTCGACGGGGCCGGGCACAAGGTGAAAATTCTGGTACCCTTCACCGTTTCGCAACCCGGCATGATCGACGTCCGGACCATCGAGGAATCGAGCAGGAAAAAGTAACGACGTCTATACACCATTTCTCTCCCGCCCGGCACTGCCGGGCGGGGATTTTTATGCGGCTCTTCGCTGTTTGACGTGGGTAAGATAGTATGTGAGTGACTTCTGCTTTTTGGA
>JAKJFL010000343.1:0-4372 GCA_022704935.1 Candidatus Rifleibacteriota bacterium | reverse complement strand
TCGGGGGCCTCTTCGTGCTATCTTGCCCGGAGTCGGGATACTTTTTGTAACCAAAACGCCCGGAGAACTGTTGTCATTATTCGAAGCCTCGTTGAATTTGTCCCTTGTCTCGAGTGTAAGAAAGCCCGGGCAGGAGAAGCTCGAACCGCCAAGGTATATTGATATGTATAGTTCAAATGACGGAGGACACATGAGAATTCTCCAGACAATCTACATTGCCCTGACGATCGCCTTCTGTAGCGGCACGGCACAGGCGGCTCCCCCCCTCCCGTTCCCCAAAACGATCTCCATTTCCCTCTCGCCAATAGAGGCTCTGACCGCAGATGAGAAATTGGCTGAAGGGGTGGATCTGATGCTCGTTGAACCCGGGGCGCAGCTGTCCAGTCTTCGCGGAACGCTGTCGGAGCCGTTGGCCGGCAATATCCAGGCGAACGCGGAGAAGTTCATCCGCGAGCATGGAACGCTGTTCAACGCGCCCTCCGCCAAGAGCCCCGCGCGCATATCCTGCGCCCGGAAGACCCGCACAGCCGGAGCCGATCACGTTTCCTTCCAGATGACCGTGGGAGACGTTCCGGTCAGGGATTCCCTGGTCGACGTCCATATTGGAAAGAGCCGCATCATTGAACTCGTGAACGGCTCCTTCCCAACTCTCCAAAACGTTTCGAACAGGGTGGTTCTCACGCCGGAGCAGTCCGTCGACCTGGCCCGAAGTGCCATCGATGCCACCGAGCTCTGCGGCTCCCCGCACTCCGAGCTGGAGATCCTTCCCACTGACGGCGACGGCCTGCTGGTGTATTGCGTCCGGATTTCCTCGAAACGGCCGCTCGGCGATTTCGAGGTCCTGATCGACGCAGAAAACGGCAGAGAGGTCTCCCGGCAGAACCTGATGGTCTATTCCAGGGGCGATGGCATGGGGGCCGTCTACACGTCAAATCCGATGCATGGCAACGTATCGAAAGAGCGGTTGCCCCACCTCACCTCCCACACGCTCAAAGGTGAATTTGCGGATGTCATCAACGAAGATGCCGACTGTTCGGTCGCGACGGATGACGTTCATGTGTATGATCCGGACAATACGCATTTCGACGAAGTCAACGTGTATTACAACATCAATCGCATTCACGATTTTTTCAGGAAACTCGGATGCACGCTGATGGACAAACCGATAAAGGCGATCGTCCACTACGGAGATGATTTCGACAACGCGGCATACAGGCCCTTCGAGAACACGATCATTTTCGGTGACGGAAAGCTCCGCCGGGACTACGCAAAAGAGGAATGCATCTGCTGGCACGAATACTCTCATGCTGTTCTCCAGCAGATCGTCAAACTTTTTTATAGCAGTGAGTCCGGCGCCATGAACGAGGGACAGGCGGATTATTTTGCCTGCTCTCTGAGCAATGATCCAAAGTATGGCGAGTGGGTCGCTTCCAATATGGGCCAGCCTTATGAGCGAACGATTGAGAACAACCTCCATTATCCGGAAGACATCAAAGGCGAGGTCCATGCCGACGGTCAGCTCTGGTCCGGCGCCCTCTGGGAACTCCGAACCGCCCTCGGAGCCGACATTGCCGATCTCCTGATCTTCAAGAGCTTCTATTACCTGAAATCCGGAAGCCCGAGATTCATGAATGGCGTCAACGCCATTCTGACCGCAGACAAGAATCTCTTTGGCGGGAAACATGCGAAGGACATTACCGCAATCTTCGACAGGCGCGGTTTCAATCGAGTCTTCTGGGGTGGTGCCTATGGGAAGAAAGACATCGCGAAAGTCCTGATGTTCCAACGGATGCATCGCGAGTAACGGCGGCAAAACAATCCGGGAGCGGCGCTTCGAGCACTGTTCCCGGATTTGTCGTCTGAGGAACGTTTTCCACCGTCACTCCCCACCATGGAGTTTGAGGCACCCAGCCGGGAGAATATTTCCAGTTTCGAAAAAACATGGAATAAAATTCATTCGGCTGGATTTCAATGTATGAGATGAATAAAAACGACCCGGCTCTCACACGCAAACTCACCACCCTGATACGTCGATATCAGGGGCTGGTTTACTCGGTGATCTACGGTATTACGCTTGATGCCGCCGAGACCTGGGATCTGACCCAGGGAGTTTTTCTGAAGGCCTGCAACCACGCCGGCTTCACCGATGAGGCATTCAACCAGAAAGCCTGGCTGCTCAAGGTTGCCCGGAATGATGCTCTGAAATATCGGCGCAGCCTGAAAAGCCGTCTCAGATACCTCGCCCGCTTCTGTGGTTTCGAGGATTCGAGCGAGGCACGAGAGCTCGAAAATCGGCTGATCCGCCACGACGACGTCATCAGGCTGCGAAAACTGCTGGAGAAACTCGACGACGCAGATCGGCAAATTCTTACACTCAGATTCAGCGCCGAGATGACGTATCAGGAAATAGCCGATGAGATGCAGTTGAAGATCGGGACCGTGATGTCGCGCCTGAGCCGCCTCAAAGAGTCGCTCGGTCTCGTGCTGAAGGAGGAAGAACCATGAACCAGGAAGACATCAGAAAAGGCTTCCGGACCATCATCGAAGAAGCCGGAAACGACGAACGGTTGGTGCGCTGCATCAACGACAGGCTTTCAGCCGCCGAAAGTCAAGTTCCGACAGAAGCCCTGAAAGCCCTCTTTCGCTATTTCCTCGCGATCATGTTGCCAACCCTTCTTCTGTATCTCGGCATCTCCATGCTCTCGATCCCCTTGAACGGCGCCGTCGATCTCGACGTTCTCGCCGACCAGAACACGACTCTCGTCTGGCAGAGTATCGACGTATCGGCCAATATCCCCTTGATTCTGCTCTGGTTTGTCCGCGGGACCCTGCGGGCATTCATACTACTGCTGGCGTTCACCTTCATTCTGACTGCAGCAGCAATGCCGGTTCGCCAGTCTCAAGCACATAAAGAAGGAGGTCTGCAATGTTCAGTCTGATTGAAAAATTCTATTCGTCCAGCCCGGCAAAACGGCTTTTGACCGTCGTCACATGGCTTCTGATCCTTGCCGCCGCATCCACGGCATACAGTTTCATCAACTTTTTCACGATCTTCAACCGCGAAATGAACCGGGAACGGAAGCCCGAAAACGCCATCGGGTTCGAGAAACTGCACTTCAGGACGTACCTCAATGATCGAACAAAAGCGGCACTGACCAGTTGGATAACATTGAAACATCTCTCGGAAAAGCTGCTGAAAGAATCCCCGAAAGCCATCAACAGCTTTGTGCTGGATGATTCGATCGCATCGTATGACGCGCAGATCATCGAAACGATCAAATCCTTCAACGGCCTCGGCTGGGAGCATCTGTCGCTGTTCGCCAGCAGCCAGCTCGACCCGTTCGAAAATTCCCTCCCCGAGAACTTCCGGAAGATCAGGAACGCCGCCCGCTTCCTCGGACTCTATCATGCCCGGTTCAAGGAACTCTATCCCGTGGAAAACAGTGCCTTCATCTTCGAGACATCTCTCAAGCTGGCACGCATGACCGATTTCAGTTGCCCCTTCCTGATCGGCAAACTGATCGCCATTGCCGTCGACAAAATCGCCGTCAAAGCCGTCCATCAGCTGCTAGAAGCAGGAAAACTCACCGCCGAGGAGACAGCGCAATGTATTTCCGCCGTCAATCTGTCGCTGGAACTCGACCGCTCGATCGCCATTAACTTCGACAACGAGTTCATCTTGTTTAAATTTTCTTACGCCTTCACCTTTCATCGGAATGCACCGCTCGCAACCTGGCTGTTGAATACCATTTTCGGCGACCCGATCGTTGTATATCAGCACCTCTCCAAAGAGCTGCTCAACGTTACCGATTCCAATTTGGTCGATCAAGCGATCCGGCATCCGGTCTTGAAGCTCGGCTTCCCAAATTTTGGCAAAGCGCTCCTGAACTATTCCAAGAATCTCGCCATGAAAGCGATTCTCATGTCGGAGTTGAAGGCATCGACAGGTCAGGCAACGCCGGTCCGCGATCCGTTCTCTTGCCATCCGCTCAAGTCGCTGTCTCGTAACGGAAAACAGGTTTATTACAGCGTCGGTCCCGACAATGCAGACAACAAGATGCAGGGTGACGACATCACCTTCTTCGCGAACGACTGACAGAGGGGAGGTGTGGCTCGGCAAACGTTTGAAGGTGCTCGGTGTTCTTCAGTTCCCGAACCGAACACCCATGGGTTGCAGGCTCTGCAGGCTTGTGTTACTCTCGAAACGGCGTTGAGGGCAGGAGTTATCCGATCGTTGAGGTCCGATGGTCCGTATTCATAATCTCTTCTTTGTTCCGTCAGAACCCCGGCATCCCTGTGGCCCGGGGTTTTTCTATGCCGTTTTCGGATGCATCTGCGATGCATTTTCTTTGTCCAGACGCTTATGAAAGAA
>JAKJFL010000342.1:0-4373 GCA_022704935.1 Candidatus Rifleibacteriota bacterium | reverse complement strand
ATCCATTGCCGGATGGCACAGCCAGCACCGCCAAGGCGCTCGATTTCATCAGTATTGTCGCCGCCGACTCGACGGGAATGAAATATTGATTTTGTTGTCACCGGGCAACCGTTTGATGTACCTTACCCCTCGTCGTATAATGGGGATCGTCAAAATATCGTCAATCAAGGCGGCCAAGCTGCCGATACAATCAAGGAAGACTTTCTGGAGAAGCCATGTCTGCTGACTTTCTGAAGCGAAAACGAATCGGCGAGATCCTCATCGAGATGCGGGCCATCACGCCCCAACAGCTCGAAGCCGCCCTCAAACGCCAGTCGTCCGTCCGGAAGATGGTCGGCGAGCTTCTCATCGAGATGCAGGCGCTCACCGAGGAGACGCTCTTCAGAGGCCTCTCCCAGCAGCACGGCATCGAGTTCGTCAATCTCGACACGGTCGATCTCAACCGGGAGCTGATCCGCCAGATTCCCGACAACCTGATCAAGACATACAAGTTCATCCCGCTCAAGAAAGAGCCGAAGTCGCTGACCATCGCCATCTACGACCCGACGAACACGAAGATGTTCGACAGCATCAAGATGGCGACCGGGTATATGTTCATCAAGTGGGTCCTGGCGATGAAAACCCAGATCAACCACATCATCAGCGACGTCATATACCGTCCGGCGAACGTGCTCGAGAACGTGCCGGTCGACGATCTGCTCCGCGACGTCAAGCTCGAGTTCGGCAAGGAAGACGCGGCCTTTTCCGCCACCGGAGCCCCGCTGGCCGATGTCAACCTCGAAGACCTGAAGCGGGAGTCCGACCAGACCGCGATCGTCACCCTCGTGAACAAGATCATTCTCGACGCGGTCCGGATGCGCTCATCCGACATCCACATCGAAGCCTTCGAAAACATCGTCCAGGTCCGCTACCGCATCGACGGCATCCTCTACGACATCATGCCGGTCGAGAAACAGGCGCACCAGGCGATCATTTCCCGCATCAAGATCATGTCGAATCTCGACATCACCGAGCGATACATGCCGCAGGACGGCAACTTCAAACTGCGGGTGAAAAACCAGGCGATCGAGTTCCGCGTCGCGATCCTTCCGTCGATCTACGGCCAGAACTGCACGGTCCGCATCCTCGACTCCGGCCGCGTCAATCTAGAGCTGAAGAGTCTCGGCTTCCGCGACGAAGAACTCAGGACGTTCGAGTACAACATCGGCCGTCCCTGGGGTCTGTGTCTGATCGCCGGCCCGACGGGTTCCGGAAAAACGACGACGCTGTATTCCGGCATTTCGCTGATCAACAGCCGCCAGATCAAGATCGTCACCATCGAAGACCCGGTCGAATTCAAGATCGCCGGCGTCCACCAGCTCCAGGTCCACGAGAACAAGGTCGACGAGACACGCTCGCTCACCTTCGCGAAGGGCCTGCGCGCCGTTCTGCGACTCGACCCCGACGTCATTCTCGTCGGCGAAATCCGCGATTACGAAACGGCGGAAATCACGATCAAAGCCGCTCTGACAGGCCACATGGTCTTCTCGACGATTCACGCGAACTCGGCCATCGAAACGGTCAACCGCCTCGAGAACATCGGCGTCGACCCGTATCTGTTCGCCTCGGCCCTCACCGTTCTGGTCGGCCAGCGCCTCGTGCGCAAGATCTGCCCGAGCTGCAAGACCGAGGTCGAAACGACGCCGTATCTGCTCGCATCGCTCGGCCTCGATTTCGAGACGTACAAGAATCACAAGTTCTACAAGGGCGCCGGCTGCAAGGCCTGCAACAACAGTGGATTCCGCGATCGCACCGGCATCTTCGAGGTCATCGAGGTGAACCCGGCGCTCAAGGAGCTGATCAGCCAGCGCCAGTCCTCCGTCGCACTCCTGAAACATCTGCGTGCGCAGAAGATCCCCACCCTCCAGGACTCCTGCCTGAAAAAGGTCCTCGAGGGAGAAGTGCCGATCGAAGAATTCATTCTGGTAAACATGGGATAGGAGCATATGGCGAGAACGCGCGGGCCGGCCTGCAACCTCGTCCTCGATCTGGGAACATTCCAGATGCGCTTGCTGCGTCTGGATTCCGCCGTACCCGGGGATATCCGGCTGAAGCAGATTTCGACGGTCGATTCTCCACGCGAGTATGTCGCATCGGCCTTCATCGAGTATCCGATCATGGATGCGCATCCGGTGGAAGGCGCGATCAAGAAGCTCGTCGCCGCGTCGAAAACGACCTACGACGATACGCTGGTTCTGATGCCCGACCATTCCTCGATCCTGAACCTGATGATCGCCCCACCCCGATTTTCGAAAAAGGAACTGGAGGAATCGATCCGCGAAGACTTCGCCCCGATCATGCCTCTCCCCGTCGAGAACTGGTACATCGTCCACCAGACCGTCGGTCCCTGGGAGGAAGACGAGATCACCCTCGCCGTCGCGACGATCAAAAACAACCTCCTCGAAGCCGGCGGCATCGTCCAGCGGGCCGGTCTCAACCCGCAGACGATCGACATCAACGTTCTCAACGTCGCGAACCTCATCGATCATTACCTTGCCTCCAACGAGAATCGCGGGAAGAACATCTCTCTCGTCCACCTCGGAAACGAGACGACCTCGATCGCCGTCTTCCGGGACGGCCAGCTCCGCACCCTGGTGAACCGGCCGATCGGCGCATATGACTTCACCAAGCAGATCGGAAAACATTTCCATGTTCCCGACACCGAGGCCGAACAGTTCAAGCGGAACGAGATCTTCTTCCTGCCCGAATTCTCGCCCGAGCAGGAAAATCTGTACAACTACACGGTCATCAAGAGCGTGTTTGCCGTGCTGATCCGCGAAATATTTTCCGCTATGGAATCATTCCTGACGAAATACCGCGAGTTCACGATCCAGGAGGTCATCATTTCGGGGGGCGGCGCGAACTATCAGAATCTCCCCGTCATGCTCGCATCGAACCTGAATACCAGCATTCGCTACGTGGCAGACCTCTATTCGCTCCAGATCGCGGGCAGGCCGGCGGACATCGCCGAGCGCAACGAACTGGCCGCCGCCTGCGGCGCGTTCCTGCGGGAGTAAGCAGATGAAATTCCAGATAGACCTGCTGCCGAAAGAATACAAGAGCCTCCCATCGGACTATACCGGTTTTATTCTTGCCGCTATAGCGATCATCGGCTGTCTTTCCTGGACGATCTCTTCCTACATGAAGAACACCTCGGACCAACTGAAGAAACAGACCGAGGTCGACGTCGCCATGAAGGAGCTTCGCGAGCTGAACCAGAAGATCGGCGAGCTCCAGCCCCCGGTCGCCGAGATCACCGCTCTCAAGAGCAGTATCGAGTTCATCAACCGGAATCTCGACACGCCCGGAACCTCCTGGGTCGATTTTCTGTATGCTTTCGAATCCACGGTCCCCGAGCGCATCTTCATCTCCGATATCAACCCGAAGGATTTCACGGGCAAGAGTGGCCTGAACTTCACCGTCAACGGTGAAGGCGCCTCCGTCTACGACGTGCTCGAATACGTGAACGCCCTCCAAAAGTCAGAAAAATTCACGAACGTCAATCTCAAGCAGAACTCGACCCGAAGCATTGAAAACGGCACCGTCACGTCCTTCGTGCTCAGCTTCACCTTTAACCCTTCAGGAAAGAAGAAGTGACGATATGAACGGTCGAACGGTCCCCGGAGGAACAGCGTGAAAACTCGTCTGCGCTCGATTCTCGAGAGGGTAATCAGCTACGGCCTCGTCGCGGCCGCCGCGTTCGGGCTCTTCTATTTCCAGACGACCATCGACAGGCGCCAGAAAAGCGTCATCCAGGCGAAAGACGCCGAGCTGAAGCAATATCTCGGCCAGATCGAGGCTGGCAAGAAAGACCTGGTGTCGCGAGAAGCCCAGCTCGAGCAGATCAGGAAGCAGATCGCCGACCGTCGTCTCGAGATCAAGAACAAGTTCGAGAACTCCCTGGACAAAGCCGCCAACTACACGCTCTTCATCGAGCAGGTCCAGCGGAAGGCGAAGGCGCTCGACGTCATCATCCGCAACTCCACCTACAATCCGCCGGCCCCCTCTGCAGGCGCGCCGTCGAATTATCTCGAGTTCAAATTCACCGTCGATCTCACGGCGTCCTACGAAAAAATGAAGCATTTCCTCTGGGAAATGGAAAACACCCTGGGCCGCATGGTCAAAATCAGCCAGATGACCCTTCAGCCGCCGATCGTCGACAGCGAGGGAACGATGCGGCTGACCCTCACCCTGTCCACCTTCTTCCTCCCGTGAGCGGAGCACGATAGATGAACATCCAGGCCATCCAGGAATACTGCAAGAAGAACAAGGCCGTCGCGGTCGGCGTTCCCGTCATCCTCGGTCTTCTTCTCTTCGACAACCTCATCCTGAAG
>JAKJFL010000341.1:0-4374 GCA_022704935.1 Candidatus Rifleibacteriota bacterium | reverse complement strand
GCGATGAAAGCATTTATCCGCCTGTTTGTCGTTCTGGCGACGGTATTTGGCTGCCTTGCCACGGTATGTGCCGCCGGTGAAACAGGCTCGGGCCGGGAGTCGATCGAACGGGCGGGCGCCGCGGCCGCGGCCAATCGCAATCTCGTGCTGGTGAAATTCGGCGCGGAATGGTGCCCCTGGTGTCGCGACATGGAGAAGATCTTCCGTGAGCCGGTGATGGTCGAGGCTCTCAAAAAATTCGAGTTCGTCGATCTCGACGTGGGCAAGCGCAGCACCGTCGATGGAAAGAAACGCTATGAGCGGCATTACGACCTGATGATGACGTATGCGCGCAAGGCGTTCATTCCCCAGTTGTTCATCCTGGACAAGAAAGGCCGCCTCGTGGCCCGTCTCGACCCCGTCGATTACGAACGGACCTCCGGCCCCGAAGGCAACGACCCGGAAAAACTCGCAAAACTTCTCAGCCGGTACAGACTTCCGTAACCGACGAGCCGGATATCTGAAAGGAATGGATTCGATGAGGAAGACACTTTTCGCCGCCGCACTTTCCGCCACGATATTGCTGTGCCAGGCCCCGCTCCGGGCCGCCGCGCCGGCTCTTCCCCCGGGAGGAGTGCAGATGGCGCCGTTCGAGACTCCAACGATGTATGTGATGAACTCGGAAACGGCGATGAATCGTATCCGGAAGGGCTTTTTCGACCAGGTCTACCGAGGGTTCGGAGCGCGGAAAGCCGATCGGATCGGCCGCGACGAACTGCTCGGCTTCCATTTTCTGCTCGATACCGACTGCCAGTCGCACGGTCTGCGCACGCTCATCAAGAAGCACGAGATGGCGGGCCGCCCGTCGGCCGAGGCCCTGGACTTGGCGCGCAGAGAGCACGTCCAGGTGCTCCGGCAGACGTTCACGAAGCTCGAGTCGCTCAGGAACCTGTTCGAGAACTACAATGGCAAGGCCGAGATGCTCGAGAAAACGGGCATTCCCGACCCCGAGTCACACTTCATCTTCACCTCGCCGAATCTGGGCGTCGCGAAATTCTACGGTCCCATCGTGCTCGTCATCGAAGAAACGCGGCCGCGCGGCATGGATCTGAACAGCATCGCGCGGGACTCGAAATACTACACGGTCGCGCGGTTCCTGAAGAACCTGGCCGAGTTCCAGTTCCGGTCTATTTTGTCCGACTACGTTGCCGACCGCGACGAATACGTGCTGCCCTCCTATCTCTCTCCGGCCGACGTGAAAGGGCTGATCGTGCACGATCCGTCGCCCATCGTGATCGCGAACCGGGTCGTCATTCCGCCCCCGGCCGTGCGGCGCGTCTACCGCAAATACATGCGGAAGGGGGCGATGACGATCGACGTTCTCGACGGAAAGGACCGGCTGATCGCCCGCCTCTCCGCGAGTCCATCCGCTACGGATATAGAAGAGTCTATAGAACGATCCCCCGAAAAACTGCCAGCAGACATTGCCGCCGCGTGGAATGCGTACGTCGAAAAGCTGCGCCGCCGCCGGTGATTCGCTGAAGGGGACCAGCAGCCGTTCGCGCTGAGCCTGTCGAAGCACGAGAGACCTCCGCCCTTCAGCCCTTCGCCAGGCCTGGGGCGAACGGGCGGTTTCGTTCTGCAGGACTCAGTACGCGGTTCTCAAGCGGTCTGGGCGCGGGAGCGGGCGTTTGCGAGAAACAGGCAGAAGGCCGTGAACAGAAGACCCAGGACAAAGCCTGGCAGAGGCGCGAGGCCGAAGCCCAGTTTCGGGTTGGTGAGAATGAAGACGGATGCGACGATGCTCATGAATGCCGCCGGGATCAGCGTTATCAAGTAGTTGCGGCCCAGCCGGCGCAGGTAGACGGTGCATGCCCAGAGGGTGAAGACCGAGAGGGTCTGGTTGAGCCAGGCGAAATACCGCCAGACGACACCGAAGTCGATCGTACAGAGCCAGCCGCCGATCAGAAACAGCGGCAGGGACAGCAGGATCCGGTTGATGAACGGCTTCTGCGTCAGGCCCGTCAGCTCGGCTAGAATCAGGCGCGCCGATCGAAACGCGGTGTCGCCCGTCGTGACCGGCAGGGCGACGACCCCCAGCAGAACGAGGATCATGCCCCAATGGCCGAGCTTGTTTCCCACGGCCCGCACGACGACGACCGCGTCGCCTGACGGGCCGAGCATCTTCTGAAGCTCGGCGGTCGACCCGTGGCAGATGGCGATGGCCGCCGCGGCCCAGACGAGGGCGATGAACGTCTCGGTCAGCATGGCTCCGAAAAAGACGCGGCGGGCGAAGCCTTCGCCGGTGATCGTGCGCGCCATCATGGGCGACTGGGTGGCGTGAAACCCCGAGATCGCACCGCAGGCGACGGTGATCATCATCACCGGCCAGATCGGAGTGCCGGCTGGGTGCAGGTTCTCGAACGTCAGTTCGGGGATGACCCAGATGCCCGAAAACATCCGGTACACGATCAGAATCACCATCATCAGCAGAGCCAGGCCGAAGATCGGGTAGATCCGTCCGATCAGCTGATCTATGGGAAGAAGCGTCGCCAGAAGGTAATACGTGAAAATCAGGACCGCCCAGAAAAGCGGTTTCGCAAGGAGGCCGCGCTCCGCCGACGACGGAACTGCCGATGTTTCCGATGCGCCGCGCGCGAAGGGATCCTCGAGCTGGGCGCCGGATGCCGATGAGCCGGCCGTCTCGGATGTTCCGGGAACGTTCATGTCGGCGAGGATTTTCGCCGGGCCCATGACGAAGACGGCGCCGACCATCACGAGCAGCACCATCACCAGCAGAATCATCACCCGCTTGGGGCCGTTTCCCAGATATGTGCCGATGATCTCCGGGAGCCCCGCGCCGTTCGATCGGATTGATATATATCCAGAAATATAATCATGGACTGCGCCGATGAAGATGCCGCCGAAGACGATCCAGAGAAAGACGACGGGGCCCCACAGCGCCCCGGCGATCGCTCCGAAGATCGGTCCGAGACCGGCGATATTCAGAAGCTGGATGAGGAAGACGCGCGGCCAGGGCATCGGGATGTAATCCACGCCGTCCTGGTTCGCGATGGCGGGCACCTGGCGGTTTCGGTCGATGCCCAGCGTCCGGTCGAGGTATGCGCCGTAGACAAAATACGCGGCGAGCAGAAGAAGCGAGGAAAGACAAAATGTGATCATGAATCCCCCTCCACGACATATTGTCCGCCTGACGACGCGGACTGTCGATACGGTTCCCGGTTCGATTTTGGCCGGGACATCCCGATTTCTAACGTTATTGTGCCGCGGGGCGCGAAAATCTGCAAATCGTGTCGGTATACAAGGGTGCGTCACGGTCATAGAGCGATGTGCCCCACATGCAATTGGCCTGCGCCGCGTGCGCAGGGGCGGATCGTGAGTCACCCGGATCGCCTGTGATGAAGCTTGATGTTTCCCCCGTACGGGTATAAGATGCGCCCGCGAGAGGAGCGAGGCATCGATGGTACTGATCGTGGACCTTGGTAACACGGATATCGTTTTCGGCCTCCGGAGAGGCGGAGAGATCCTGTCGCCGTTCCGGATGTCTTCAGTGTCTCCGAAAACAGCCGACGAGATCGGCGTTTTCGTCCTCCAGATGCTCGGCCAGCATGGCGTTCAGCCGTCGCAGGTCACCGGCGTTACACTCTGCTCCGTCGTTCCCGACCATCTGGCCCAGGCCGTGAGATTCGCCGAGGAATACCTCGGGCGGAAACCCATCGTGATCCATACGGGCATGCCCGCGCCAGTCCGGGTGACGGTCGATGTCCCGGCCGAACTCGGAACGGACCGGTTTGCAAACGCTGTCGCAGGCTTCGTGAGGTTCGGCGGTCCGCTGATCGTCGTCGACTTCGGCTCTGCCACCACCATGACCGCTGTCACCGCCGCCGGGGAACTGGTGGGCGGAACGATCATGCCGGGCCTGAAGACATCGGCCCAGGCGCTTTCCGTCAAGGCGGCGCGCCTTCCCTTCATTCCGCTGACGGCACCGAATACGTTCCTGGGGAAGAACACGCTGGCCGCGATGCAGTCTGGCATCGTTCACGGCCATGCCGGCGCCGTCTCCCACCTCGTGGCAGGCCTCCGGGGCGAGCCCGGATTGTCGGGGGCGAAGGTCGTGGCGACGGGCGGGTTGTCGGCCCTGCTCGCCCCGCTCTGCCCGTGTATCGACTCGGTCGAACCCCTGCTGACGCTCGAAGGGATCGGGATCCTGGGCGAAGCGGCAGCCGCTGCCGAACGGGGCGGCCGGTGAACATCGGCGTCGGCATTTTCGGAACGGGCCGGCTCGCGACCGCCCTCGTTCCGTACCTACTCGGAAAGGGGATCTCCGTTTCCGGAATCTGGGGCAGGAATGCCGCCGAGACGCGCCGGATCGCC
>JAKJFL010000340.1:0-4391 GCA_022704935.1 Candidatus Rifleibacteriota bacterium | reverse complement strand
TCGAACGTATTCGCCTCGTGGGCGGCGACGAGACGGTCCAGCTCCTCCTTCGAGAATTCCACGCCGGGAAACGCAGCTCTGAGTCGTTCCGGAATCGCGCTTCCCTTCCCCTTGAGTTCAGTCGCGAGGGCAATCGTCGAAGTGGCGAGCGTGTTGAACCGCTGGGGATCGAACGTTTCGATCACTTGCAGGCCGCCGGTCGAGTGGTCTGAAACCACGACCAGAAGAGCGTCGGGATTCGTCTTGGCGAACTCGATCATCTTGCGGAGCGCCTCGTCCATCGACTTCATCTGGGCGACACCTTCGGCGGCGTCATGGGCATGCATCGTCGAATCGATTTTCCCGGCCTCGACCATCAGCAGAAACCCCTTGTCACCGCGGTCGAGCAGGGAAACGGCCGCGGCGGCCATCTCGGCCAGCGTCGGCGTTTCGTCGCCCTTGCGCTCGAACGAGTACGGCAGATAGGAGTCGGCGAACAGCCCCAGAAGCTTCCCGGAACGAGAGGCGACCGCCGAGAGGAGTTCGCGCCGATCGTTCACGACCTGGTATCCACGCTTCGCCGCTTCGTCGAGTTCCTTTACGAACTTCTTCCGGCCACCGCTCAGGAGCACTTCATACTCGCTGCGAACCTGCTGCACGGCGATCGCGTCCTCTTCGTCACGGTCGTTCTGATGC
Source organism: Candidatus Rifleibacteriota bacterium (assembly GCA_022704935.1). GTDB lineage: Bacteria > Muiribacteriota > Ozemobacteria > Ozemobacterales > Ozemobacteraceae > MWAR01. The sequence continues at coordinate 3,716 of JAKJFL010000340.1, read as the reverse complement.
GCGGAAAACGCGGCCGGGGTGGCATGCGTCAGGCGGGTGTCCGAGACGACGCCGATGCGGAACCCCTGCTTGCGCGCGGCCTCGAAAATCGTCTCGACCGGCTTGTACTGGTCGTCGACGGCGATACGGCCGTTGATCGTCTCTCTGCCCGTCGAAAACTGCGACGCGGCAGCCGCGGAATCGTTCACCTGACCGCCCTTCGGATGGCCGATCATGCGACCCACGACGGGCAGCTTGTCGAGCGCCAGCATGCCGTCGCGCCCATACAGGGCGGCCCGGCCGAGCGTGATCATCGGGGAACTCATGCCGTCGCAGATGAACAGGATGACTTTCCGGGCCGGCTTGCCGATGATCCCCACGCGCCGCCGGATCGCCTCGTCGATCGTGATCGGCTCGGGATTCACCGGCGTGATCAGATCCGCGGGGCGGGTCTCTGCCGGCGTCACATTCGGGATCGATTCCTGCCCGGAGCACGGCTGGAGAAACGCGACGAGGAAAGCCCCCGCCAGAAGGTATCTGATGGTTCGAAGCATGGTTGTTCCCTTTCCTGTATCCCTGGGTGGGTGATTTCCGGATGATGATACCACAAGCGATACCTCCGGCCGACTTCCCCGGGTGATGCGCTTGCCCCGGGAAACGTGCCGCGGTTCGTCCGCGTGTTCGTCCACAAAGTGATATACTCCCGGATAAGCCCGCTCGATATCAGGGCATTGCGACGCAAGGAGGATCTTCTCTCATGCACACTTCGCGTATTCCGTCATCCGGATTCCGGAAATGGCTGTCGATTCCGCTCCTCATGATGCTCTTCGCTGCCATCATGATCGGAACGGCCCATGCCGCGCCTCTCGAAGCGACCTGGAAACTGAGCCAGGAAGGCGATCTCCAGCCGCTCGACTGGCGCCTGACGCTCGAGTTCAACCGGCCCGTCTCGGTGCTCGAACTGTCGAAGAAGATCAAGTGCCTCACGGCGTCGGCCACGACCATGTTCACCGTCATCAACGCGACGGATACCGCAAGCCCGCTGCTGTCGCAACCCCTGCCGAGCGAACGAACCCGCTTCATTCTCGGCCCGAAATCGCCGGCGAAAAACCTCAATGACTGCCTGATCACCATCGCCGAGGGTCTGTCGGCCGCTGGCGGCGAACCCCTCGCTTCCGCGGTCCAGGTCAAATTCGAATGCCGCGATACGGTGGACGTGCTCTCGGTGGAACCGTTCTACACGACCGACGAAGGCCGCGGAATCGCCGTGACGGTTTCCAAGCCGATCGACGCGGCCGCCCTCAAACGCAAGCTCAGGATCCTCCCGCCCATCGGCCGCATCCGGGTGCAGAAGATGGATGACGATACGGCCCATGTCTTCCACGTCACCGGTGCTCTCGAAACTGGAAAGACCTACCAGGCCGAGGTCCGCGGCGGCGAAATCGACGGCTATTACTACGTCTTCAAGAAAGACTCCCTCCCCTTCACGGCGAAAGGCCCGTCGGCGGACATCCGCTTCGAAGCCGACCGCTCGATCATCGAACTTCACAGCCGCCAGCTGGTGCCGGTATCCGTCACCAACCTGTCAGGCGTGAGATGTCAGCTGACCCGCATCCCTCCGCTGTTCGCCCCGGAGTTCGCCGATTTGACGGTTCTGGCCCCGAACGATGCCAGACGCCCCCGCACGAGCTCCGCCATGCGGGCATCGAACGAGATCGAAGAGGGCATCGCCTCGGCGGCCTCGTTCGCCGAGCAGAAAATGGTCGAAGGCGTGACCCGCCTCGAGGAAATGCGCACGCTGACGGCCCCCACTGGAAGCAATACGAACCTCGCCTGGTTCACGGGCGATTTCGCCCAGTCATCCGAGCCGTTCTTCGCGAACGGCGCCTCCGACAAAGCGAACCGGCTCTCCCTCCCGCTCTCCTTCCGCAAAGAGGCGACGAAGGGCGGCGCATTCCTCGTCCAGCTGCTCGATCCCGAACATCCGGAACTGAAGCACGCTACACGCCTGTTCCAGATCACCGACCTTTCGATCACCTACAAGTTCAGCGCGACGCAGCTCCTGGTCTGGGTCACGTCGGTCGAAACCGGAAAGCCGGTTCCCGACACGGCCATCCTCCTGTTCACCCGCGACGACAAGCGGCTCATCCTCGGCGCAACCGACCGCGACGGTCTCCTGATCGCCGAGAACGGGGCAAACTTTCCCGCCATCGACTTCGCCAGCGGGCCGGCGCACCTGACCGTCTTTCCGCTCAACGTGGCCGATTCGGCGATCATCGTCGCCGCGAACGGTGACGACGCCGCGTTCATGCAGCTCGACACGAACCGCTTCCGCCCCTACAGCGTCACGCAGGCGCCTCCCGGCAACGTCACGCTCAAGTCCCTCAACGCGCACGCCTTCACCGAGCGCGGCATCTACAAGCCCGGCGAAACCGTCCATTTCAAGGCGACCCTCCGCGCCTACCGGGACAACGCGATCCTGGCTCCGACAGGCGAAACTGTGACCGCCATAGTCACCGATGCCCGTGACGAAAAGATCCTCGACACCGACCTGGTCCTGAACGAGTACGGCACCTGTTCCGGAAGCCTGAAACTCAGGGAATTCGCGCCTCTCGGCCAATACACTCTCAAGGTCATTCACACCCCACCGGCAGCGCTTCCCACGGCTGCCTCCCTGACAAGCTCCGTCTGGAACTGGTTCTTCGGCAGCAAGGACGAAAAAAAGTCCGAAGAGAAACCTGGAAAGACCGAGCTGGTCTCGGTCGGCTTTCAGGTCCAGCAGTTCGAACCGCCGCGCCACTTCGTCGAGATCGAAACCGAGACGAAGAGCCGCGAGATCGAGCGCGTTCCCGGCCGTCGCGAGACCGAAGAGTATCTGGAAGCGCGAATCGTCGGGAAATACTACACCGGCGGCGTCCTGCGCCACGCGAAAGTTCGCTGGACCGCGCGCATGGTCACGATCGAACCCTCCATCGAAGGATACAGCGGGTACCATTTCGGAGGCTCCGGGAACGACTCGACCCTGATCGAGTCGGGTGAGTCTCTGCTCGACAAGGAAGGCAGGCTTGCCGTTGCCCTGCCCGTCGACCGCACGTTGATGAACGGGCCATACGGTATCGAAATCAGCGCCACCGTCATGGACGTCGACGCCCGGCCGGCGACCCAGGTGAAGACCTGGGAACCGAAAACGGCTGTCAATGTCGGCATGACACGGCTTCCCGATCTGAACGAACGCGACGAGGCGACACTCGACGTCATCGCGGTCGGCTCCGACGGCACCCGCCGCGATTCCGGCTCCGTCAGGCTCGACATTCTCCGCAAACGCTGGTTCTACACGCAGAAACGCGACGAGGACGGCAACATCTTCTACCGCTGGGACCAGGGCTGGGTCCGCACGCTGACGACGACCCAGCCGATGTCGAGCGGCAAGGCCACGTTCGACCTGTCGTTCGACGATTCAGGCGATTATAAATTTGAGGCGATATACATCTGCGACGATGGAGAGTTCAGATGTAATCAGGTCACCGAGATCGGGTATGTGTACGAAGATGGAGAGGACGACGAGGACAGCCGCTCGAAACGCCGCAGTGACAGCGAACTGGTCCTCTCGGTCGACCGCGCGGCGCTCCGGGTTGACGAGTCGGCCCGCGTCGACTTCTCGCTGCCCCGCGCGGCTTCGCATGCGCTGATCACCTGCGAGCGCGACCGCATTTTCGAGTGGCGCGTGGTGCCCCTGA
>JAKJFL010000339.1:0-4396 GCA_022704935.1 Candidatus Rifleibacteriota bacterium | reverse complement strand
CTCACCGCCGACGAACGGCAGAAACTCTCCCACACGATCCGCTCGATCGGCGCAACCGCCGGGCTAGACATCGTCAGTCGAATTCTTCGCCTCGAACAATCCGACGCGCGGGAAGGTCTCATGCGTCTGCTCGACCAGGCAGCCCCCGAAACCGTCGAGATGCTGCGCGCCACGCTCATCGGCCGGGAACGGCCGGACGAGACACCATCCCTTGATCCGATCTGGAACTGGTGTCGCGTTCCTCGAGAGGCCGAGCTGCCCGGATGGGCCGCCGCGATTCCCCTGCTGAACCGCGTCGTCACCTGTGACCACCCGGACTCGCCCGTTCGCAGAGTCGAGCCGGGAGCTCTCTCCCTCTTGCACCTGCTTCTCCGGGAAGCCGACCTTCTCGCCTGTATCCGGAGGGGCGACAGAGCCGGCTGGTCCGCTTCCGATGCGGAAATGGCGATTTCCCGCTGGAACGACCGGGCATTGTTGTGCTGTCGGATGGTCCTGCTGGCCGCTCCGAGACCTGAAACGCTGCTCTCGGCCTTCGATCGTCTTCGCAGTTCCGACGCATTCACGAGCTCGGTCGCCCAGGAACTCCTCGAGACGAATCTGCCCCACGACATCACCGAACCGATCTTCCAGATCCAGCGGCGTCTGAAAGACCTCGGAGGAACTCCGGCCATGACATTGCAGGCGCAGGAGCAGGCGCCTTCGCCCCTCTCTTCCGAAGAGGAATCCGCCCTGTTCGCGTATCTGCGTCCGCAGGAGAATCCGACATGACGTCGCATCCGATGAAACTGCCATTCCAATCGAAACTTCCGACAATCGGCCGTTCCTGGCGATCACGCCTCTGGATCCTGATCGTGCTCCTGGTCGCCGCGGCAGGATTCCTGGCCTCGAGCCCGAAACGCCCTCTCGTTCCCGTGATCCTCAGAGTGGATCCCAATCCGCCGCTCGTGTTCGGCGTCATCCCCTTTCTCGGCCCCCGCGCCCTGAAGGCGCGCATGGAGCCGCTGCTCACGTATCTTGCGAGAAAACTCGGCCGCCCCGTCAAACTGAACGTCGCCCCCGACTACGAAGCCCTCGCCCGGCTCATGGACGAGGAGCGCGTCGCGATCGCCTGGTTCTCGCATGCCTCCTGGGAGCATCTGGGCTTCGGCAAGCCGTGGAAGGTGATCTGCCGCCCCGTGCAGAACGACAGGGTGGAGTATTACGGAAAAATAATCGTCCGGGCCGACAGCCCGTTCCGGTCGATCGAGGACCTGAGAGGCCGCACCTTCGCCTACGTCGAGCGCAATTCCGGGTCTGGTTTCTTCTTCCCGAACAAACTGTTTACATCTCTCAATATAGATCCACTCCGGTTTTTCGGAAAGGTCGTCTTCACCCACAGTCATGTCACCAGCATCGAAGGCGTCGTTCGCGGCTTGTACGATGCGGCCGCCGTCTACACGATCACGCCCGACAGCAGCACCGCCTCCATGGCCGAACAGGTTCGTTATATCGCCACGACGGGCCCGATTCCCTACGATCCGCTCGTGACACGCGCCAACCTGCCACAGCATCTGGCCGCATCGATCACCGCAGCCCTTCTCTCGATGCACCTCGATCCTTCCGCGACAAGAGAAGTCGCGCAACTCCACGAATGGCGCGGGCTCAACCGTTTCGCATCGGAGGACGAAGTCCAGCAGCTCCTTTCGAGGCCCCCGGTGACTGCCGGCGGCGCCTCCGAGCCGCCCATCCTTGCATCACCATCCACCGCATCGGAGACACAGCATGACTGAACAACGACACGCATACGATTCGCTCGCCGAGATGCTCGCTCGCTGCGAAGAAGACCGAAGCCAAGGCCGGCACGACGAATGGGGTCAGGCCTGCATCGCGATCGACCACCCGCAGGACCAGAAAAACATCGGAAGCGCGCTCCGGGCCGCCGGCTGTTTCGGCGTCTCTCTCGTCGCCATCTGCGGCGCCCATTACAAGAAGGCGTCGACCGACGTCAGCCACCAGTATCGCCGGACTCCTCTGCTGGAAGTCGACGACCTGCGCATGACGGTGCCCTATCACTTCGTGCCGGTTGCCGTCGAACTCGTCGAGGGCGCCGTCCCTCTGCCCGAGTATCGTCACCCCGAACTCGCCTACTACGTGTTCGGCGGCGAGCACATGACGCTCGGGAAGCGCACGCTATCCTGGTGCCGCGACACGATCTACATCCCGACGAGGGCGAGCCTGAATCTCGCCGCCTGTATCAACGTCGTGCTGTACGACCGCCTGAGCAAGTGCGCCAGTGGCGCCCAGCCGTGGCTTGCCCCAAAACCCGGGAAGGGAAAGGACGTTCCGCCCTCGGCCTGATACGGCCCGCTGCCTCAGTTTCCGAGCGCCTTCATGCGCTGCGGGAAATCCGTGAAAATGCCATCCACGCCGGCACGAATCAATGCCTTCATCTCGACCGGGTCATTCACCGTCCAGACGCATACTTTCAGCCCCGCCTCGCGGGCCGTGCGAATGACGTCCTCGCGTACGGCCCCGGTCCGATGCCAGGCGAGACTGCCGATGCCAACCACATCGGAGCCGGGATTGAAGCCGTCGGCGCCGATCTGCCCGACGAGATAGCCAGCGATCGGATACACCGGCTGATCACACAGCGCCGCGATTTCAATATCAGGCGCTATTGTTTGGACATGCACCAGCAGTTCATGATCGAACGAGGAAAGAACGGTCATATCCGCGAGGCCGGCGGCACGAACTTCCGCGATGACCTTTTCCGCAAGTCCCTCATAGAACATCGGAAAGTTTTTCAGCTCGATATTCACGCGCACACGGCTCGCCGCCACCAGCCCGAGCACCTGCTTCAGCGTCGGGATATGTATCCTCCCGCTCCTGAACCTTTCGAGGTCGGCAGCCGAGACGGCGCCGGCGGCGATCTGCCCGAACGGATCCTTCTCCACGAACCAGCTTCCCGCGTCGAGCGACACCAGCTCCGCGGCGGTGAAATCGCCCACCCGCCACGGCTTCCGGTCGGGGAAGCGCGTAGCGACATTGCTGCAACGTTCCAGCGTATCGTCATGCACCACGACCGGCACGCCGTCCCGGCTCAGATGCACATCGAGTTCGATCATGTCGGCATCGAACCGTTCGATGCCGATCCTGAACGCCTCGAGCGTATTTTCCGGCGCAACGCTCCTGGCTCCCCGATGGGCGATGCAGAGAACCTGCCGCTCCTGTGCCGGCTGGGCGAAACATGCGCCCGACAAGGCGATCGAAAGCAGGCAACCGGCAAGAAGTCGAATCATCATCGTGGCCTCCCCGAACCTCGTTCACACTCCGACCAAGTATACCAGACCGGAATCACGTGATGAACCTCCCTGAACGTTCCAGCACTGCGGGGAGAAAGTAGTGATTCCTGCATGACAAAAGCCAATTTCGCGTTCCCATTCGTGGCTGACCCGCCGAAGCGCGGGTGGCTCTCGCCCTTCGACGAGTTCAGGGCGAACGGGTGGTTTTCATTCTGTAGGACTAATTATACAAAGAAATATCGAATGTATGCGCTTCCGAAGACGGCTGCCGCCATGACCAGGATAACCGCGTAATCCGATGCGGACAGCCGATAGACGCGATATTTCGTTCGGCGACCAGTCAGGCGGTATCCCCGTGACTCCATTGCGACGGCGAGCAAATGGGCTCGACGGATCGCAAGAGTGAGGGTCGGCACAAGGAGCGGGAACAGGGCGACGACGGTCCCCCGCCATCCGGCATCGAAACGGGCGCCGCGGGCCCTCTGCGCAAGCCTGATCCGCTCGATCTCCTCGAGCATGACGGGCAGGAATCGCACGGCGATGACCATCACGAGAGCCGGCTCGCGCACGTTGACGCCAAACAGCGCCAGGGGCCTGAAGCAGGCTTCCCAGAAGGCCATCAGCTCAGCCTGCGTCGATATCGCGACGTAGATCGTCGCGAACACGCAAACGCCGCACAGCCGCAGGATGTTCTCGACCGCCGTTGCGACGACGTTGTCACCTCCGGCCGCAACGTTGAGTGCCGCCACGAGAAACACGAGAAACCAGATCCGGCGAAGGTCCCTGAGAGCGTCAGCGACCGGGGCGCCTCCGACAATTGCGATCAGTAGAGGGACGGCAAGCCAGAACGTCGTCAGGCCGATGTTGCCGGGAAAAACCGAGAGCATCATGATGATTCCCAGCGCGCCACACCCCTTCACGATGGGATGAAGCCGGAACAGCCAGGAGTTTCCGACACCTGCTGCGACCGTGCCAGGGGCCACCCGAGGGGGAGACGTCGCTTCCAGCACCTCCGACGGACCCTGGAGTCGGATTTCATCTTGTGTTCCCCAGCCGCGCCCGCTCAGAGGGAAACGCCCGGACGACGTGCGCATCGCCTCGACGAACGCTGTACC
>JAKJFL010000338.1:0-4401 GCA_022704935.1 Candidatus Rifleibacteriota bacterium | reverse complement strand
AGCTTCTTCAGCTCGAACAGGTCGGTCATGAACTTCCCGCCGATCCGGCTCCCGATCAGGTCGGCTAGGCGCGGATTGCAGAGTTTGAGCCAGCGGCGCTGGGTGACGCCGTTGGTCTTGTTGTTGAACCGCTCCGGCCAGAGCCGGTGAAAGTCGTTGAATGTCTTCGCCTTGAGAATGTCGCTGTGCAGCTGGGCCACGCCGTTCACCGAGTGGCTCCCGACGATGGCCAGGTGGGCCATCCGGACGGACTTGACGGCACCCTCTTCGATGATCGAGAGTTTCGCGGCCAGTTCCGGCTCGTTCGGGAACTTCGCCGCCACCTCATCGAGGAACCGTCGGTTGATCTCGTAGATGATCTCGAGGTGGCGCGGCAGGAGCTTCTCGAACATCTGGACGGGCCACCGTTCGAGGGCTTCGGGCAGGATCGTGTGGTTTGTATAGCCGAAGGTATCGATACAGACTTTGAACGCTTCTTCCCAGGTGAAATCGTTCTCGTCGACGAGCAGGCGCATGAGTTCTGGGATGCCGAGCGCGGGATGCGTGTCGTTGAGCTGGATGGCGACCTTCGTCGGAAGGAGGCGCAGGTTGGTGTTCTTGATCCTGAAGCGGCGGATGATGTCCTTGAGCGTGGCGGAGACGAAGAAATACTCCTGCTTGAGTCGCAGTTCCTTGCCGGCCTGGCGCTCGTCGGCGGGGTAGAGCACCTTCGAGATGTTCTCGTCGAGAATCTTCTCCTGGACGGCGCTCATGTAATCACCCTCGTTGAAGTGCCTGAGCGAGAACTCGCCGGGTGTTCGAGCCGACCACAGGCGCATGGTGTTCACCGTGCGGTTGAGATACCCCGGAATCGGCGTGTCGTAGGCGACGGCGACGACCTTGTCTTCAGGCACCCACCGGCACGTGAGCCGGCCGCGCTCGTCGGTCTTTCTCTCGACGTATCCGCCGAAGCCCACCTGGTAGCTGAATTCGGGCCTGACGATTTCCCAAGGGTTGCCGTATCTCAGCCAGTGGTCGGGCTTCTCGACCTGGAAGCCGTTCTCGAACTTCTGTTCGAAGATGCCGTACTCGTATCTGATGCCGTACCCTTCTGCCGGCAGGCTCAGCGAGGCCATCGAGTCGAGGAAACAGGCCGCGAGCCGCCCAAGACCGCCGTTGCCGAGACCGGCGTCCGGCTCGAGTTCGCGCAGTTCTTCGAGGCTGTAGCCCAGTTCAGACAGGGCTTTCCCGGCTTCGCCCACGATGCCGAGGTTCACGAGGCTGTTGCCGAGCGTGCGTCCCATCAGGTATTCCAGCGACAGGTAGTAGACGCGCTTCACGTTCTCCTCGTAATACGTGTTCATCGTGTCGTTCCAGCGTTCCATCAGCCGGTCGCGGATCGAATACGCCATGCACTGGTAGAGATCGTGCTTGGTGGCGATATACCTGTTCTTGGCCTGCGAATACTCCAGATGGTCGGCGAAGGATTTCTGGAGCGAATGGACATCGCTTTCGAGATACGTGTCCTCCATCAGCTTCCAGAGCTTCTCGTGCTCGTCGACCGGCTGTTCATGCCGGGCTTCAGCCGGACGCGGCATTCTCGCCTTTTCGGTGGACGGGGCTTTTTTTCCTGCCATTGGCTCTCCTCCATCACATCGCCGTGTATGCGATGCATTCCAGGGCGCCGCCGCATCGTATATCGGCGGGTGTTCCCGATCTCTCACACGGGCCCGACGGTTTCCGTGGTCATATATGATAGTCTATGTGATATATGATTATCCGGGTAGTCTTGCCGGAAGACATCCTCTCGAGGCCCACCCACGATTTCGTCTGCGGGGTGGTATCACGCGATCCGATTTCGACTCTACCACGGCAGGGGTGGGTCCGGCAATGCCACGAATACCGACAGGAATGACGGCGGCACGCATCCCGCTCGGGGTCATCGATGCAGGTGCGACCGAGCATCGAACTCGGTTCGTGCTCTTTTCTGACAAAATGGCAAAACTTTTTCCCCCGTTTCCTGTATCCTGTACATACGGTGATAATGCGCCGTCGTCCTTCGAACCCTATCGAACCAGAGGGAATGGCAGATGAAACAGACGCATGTGGCGATCAGGAACATCCTCCTGCTGTTGGTCGTTGGAGCCTGGACTTTCGCGGCTCCGGCCTGCTCCGCCGAGGGGGCGGCGTCGCCGTTCGGCGGCACTTCCGTCACGGTGACCGACGACGCGTTTTCCGCAAGCGATGCGGCCCGTCTGAATGAGCTGACGAAGGCGGTCAACGATCTGACCTCCCTGCTCGACCAGCTGACGAAGATGATCGACCAGCTCGAGAAAACCGCGGGGACCACGACGCCGGGCAGCACTCCTTCCACGGCGCCTGAAAGCGGCTCCACGGCGCAGGCGGCTGCATCCGGCGGCGGGAAATATACCGTCGTTTCCGGAGACAGCCTCTGGAAGATCGCCTCGCGCTATCTCGGCAACGGTGCCCGTTACTGGGACCTCGTCGAAGCGAACAAGGAAAAGTATCCGAGTCTCGCCAAGAATCCGAACCTGATCTACCCCGGCTGGGAACTGACGATTCCCGGCATCAGCGGGAACCTCTCTTCTTCCGGTTCGCGCTCCACGTCGTCGTCTTCATCCACGCCTTCCAACGCAAGCTCGTTCGTCGCCAATCCGAACGTCGCCGCCCCGGCCGCCGGGGCGAAGGGTGGAAAAGCCCTCCTGGCCTGGCTGGAACGCGCCGGGTTGTCCGGCGAAAACCTCAGGATGGCGTGGTCGATCGGCATGGCCGAGTCGGGAGGCAATCCAAGAGCCTTCAACGGCAATGCCAACACCGGCGACAAATCCTACGGCCTATTCCAGATCAACATGCTCGGCAATCTCGGCCCCGCACGACTGAAACAGTACAACCTGTCTTCGAACGAAGACCTGTTCGACCCGGAGACCAACATCCGCGTCATGATCAAGATGAGCAACAACTGCACGAACTGGCAGCCCTGGAGCGTCTACAAGCGCGGTTCCTACAAGTCGTTCTACAACACGTTCCCGCCGCGATGACGCCGGGATTATATATCGGAGAGAATACATGAAACAGGGTTCCGTTCTTCTGATCGTTTCGTTCTTTCTCGCTTTCTGCGGTGCCTCCTGGTCGGCCCCCGTTCAGATCAATGGCGAGGTGTCCGCCGAGATCAAGCACCTGACCCGCAAGATTCCGCCGCCGAAGACCGATAACAAAGACGTCATCGCCGCCGAGATCGACATCCGGTATCCCGTCCTGTTCTCGACCGCGAAAGACGGTTCCCTCGTTCCCGAGACCATCAACAAGGCCATACAGGAACGTCTGCTGGCCATCGTCGGCGAAACGCCGGCCCCTTCCGTGGAGAAGATGGTCGACCAGTTCGCCGCTGATTACGGAACATCGGTGATCGAAACGCCGGAGATGCCCGGCGCCTGGTCGATCAAGTTCGATACCGAAATCCGCCACGCCGACGAGGAACTGCTCTCCATCTGGACGCTCGATTCGGTTTTCACCGGCGGCGCACACCCGAACTCGAACATCGTCTACATGGTATTCTCGATGAAAACGGGCAAGCCCGTCGAATTGTCCTCGCTGATCGCAAAGGACAAGACAGCCGAGCTGACCGCGATCGCCGAAACGCATTTCCGCCGCGTCCGCGAGTTGAAGCCCGGCGAGACCTACGAGCAGGCCGGCTTCCAGTTCGAGCGGAACACCTTCGCCCTCAACACTAACTTCCTCGTTTCGAAGGACGGGCTGGCGTTCTGTTTCAACCAATATGAAATCGCCCCGTATGCCATGGGTATCACCGAGATGGTCATCCCCTGGAGCGATCTGAAGAATGTGATCGACCCAACCGGCCCCGCCGCACGTTTCCTGAAAGACGCGCAGTAGACAACCCCGTTTTTCAGCACATAGGGACCCGATCGAGATCAAGGGCAAATGAGCCATGCAGACCTTTTTCTGCGCGGAAAAAGCCCCTCACCGCGTAGATCGGCAAAGGGCTTTTTGAGTCCTGCAGAATGAAAACGCCTGTCCGCCCCCTGAGCCTGCCGAAGAAGGCGAAAGCTTCTCTTACTTCGACAGCCTCAGCTCGGACGGGAAAGTGAAGTCACCTCACGACCGGATAGACGGGCTTGATGTCGACCGGCACGTGGGTCAGGCGGGTAAGCGCCTCTTTCACCTCGGCCGTCGGAGCGCCGTATTTTTTGATCAGGGCATCGGCGGCGGCGTAGTCGCCCCTTGTTTCTATATCTAACAATATACGAGCGAGTTCCCGGAAATGGCCGCGAATGTCGGCGGCGTGAGCCACGAACTTTTTCGTCGCCGCGTCGTAGGAGATCGCTCCCTTCTCGGCAAGGAAGTTGAACTGGATCATGACGCCAGTACCATGCGCCTCCTCGA
>JAKJFL010000337.1:0-4404 GCA_022704935.1 Candidatus Rifleibacteriota bacterium | reverse complement strand
GCTGAATCTCGAACTCCGTTCCCTTGTTTTCAGGGTCCTCGGGCCACACATGGGCTTCCATCGTGACCAGATCGACGTGACCGACGAACTTGGCCTCCGCACCGATCGGAATGACGATCGGCACAGGGCGGGCCATCAACCGTTCCTTGATCTGTTTCACGACCTTGGCGAAGTTGGCGCCGACCCGATCCATCTTGTTGACGAAAGCGATGCGGGGAACACCGTATTTGTTGGCCTGCCGCCAGACGGTTTCGGATTGCGGCTGTACGCCTCCGACGGCGCAGAACACCACGACACCGCCGTCCAGGACACGCAGCGACCGCTCAACTTCGGCGTGCCCGGGTGTGTCTATGATGTTGATGTCACAATCCTGCCAATGGCACTTCGTGGCGGCGCTCGTGATGGTAATGCCGCGCTCCTGCTCCTGGACCATCCAGTCCATGGTGGCTGTGCCTTCATGGACTTCGCCCAGCTTGTAGCTCCGACCCGTGTAGTAGAGAATGCGTTCGGACGTGGTCGTCTTGCCGGCATCGATATGTGCTATGATGCCGATGTTGCGCACCTTTTTCATTGATTCACGGGCGGTCATGATGGATTTCCTTCAGCCGGAGCAGCGGCTTTACCAGACACGGTTCACACGCGATAATGCGCAAAAGCCTTGTTGGCTTCGGCCATGCGGTGAACTTCATCGCGCTTCTTCATAGTAGCGCCGGTATTTTTGACGATTTCGACGAACTCGCCGGCCAGACGGTCGGCCATCGACTTTTCCTTGCGGGCCCGGCTGAAGCCGAGGATCCAGCGGAAAGCGAGAGCGATCGCGCGGTCCTGCTTCACTTCGACCGGCACCTGGTAGTTGGCGCCGCCGATGCGCTTGCTGCGAACTTCGACGATCGGCTTGGCCATGTCGATGGTCTTCTTGAACAGCTCGAGAGGATTCTCGTTGTTGTTCGCCTTAGACAGCTTCTCGACGGCGGTGTAGAAAATGCGGGTGGCGATGCTGCGCTTCCCGCGCTCCATCAGATTGTTGATGAAGCGGGTAACGAGCTTGGAGTTGTAGACGGAATCAGGCGTCAGATCACGCTTGACAACATGTCCTCGACGAGGCATCTTCTGTTCTCCTTACTTCTTGGGCCGCTTGGCGCCGTATTTCGAACGAGCCTGCTTGCGATTTGCAACACCGGCGCAGTCGAGAGTTCCGCGAATGATGTGGTAGCGCACGCCGGGGAGATCCTTGACGCGGCCGCCGCGAATCATCACAACGGAGTGCTCCTGCAGATTGTGACCGATACCGGGGATGTACGCCGTCACTTCCACCTTGTTGGTGAGGCGGACGCGGGCGATTTTGCGCAGAGCGGAGTTCGGCTTCTTGGGCGTCGTGGTCTTGACGACGGTGCAGACGCCGCGCCGCTGCGGACAACAGGACAGGGCCGGCGACGATGACTTGTAACGCACAGCCTGCCGCGCCTTCCGGATGAGTTGGTTGATGGTCGGCACGATGAACACCTTCCTTCTAGAGTATTTCCCAGTTTTTACCCGAGAAACCGATGATTTCTCCACTAATGATGGAGGTAAGTGCTGATATTATCACACCTCAAACGGCATGTCAATGCTCTTTTTCTCGTTCCCGTTCATCTCGGGCCTTTCGCAGGCCCCGTCCATCCCGCCGTTTCAGAGTTGATCAGTGTTTTGCCCGGTACCCGAAATCCGTACCCCGGAAGCGAAGCGGCGGGAACCCGCCGCTTGGAATCATGCCGGGATCAGCTTTCGTCTCTCGACTCTTCCGCCTCGGGCTTCTGGAGGAACAGATCCTGTTCGAGCTGCTCGAGGCCCTCTTCGCCGAACATCTCCTCGGGTGCCGTCTCGGCCTTCTCGATCTCGACCGGGAGATTCTTGAAGGTGATGTTCTTGAACGCGGAGATGCCTGTGCCGGCCGGGATCAGCTTGCCGATGATCAGGTTCTCCTTCAGGCCGCGCAGGCAGTCGACCTTCGACTTGATGGCGGCCTTGGTCAGAACGCGGGTCGTTTCCTGGAACGACGCGGCGGAGATGAAGCTGTCCGTCGTCAGCGAGGCCTTCGTGATGCCCTGGATCATCGGGTATCCCATCGGCGGCCGCTTCTTGGCCTGGTTCATGGTGTGAACCAGCTCTTCGAACACCTTCACGTGGATCGTTTCGTTCGGCAGATACTCGGAGTCGCCCGGATCGGTGACGACAACCTTGCGGAGCATCTGGCGCACGATGATCTCGATGTGCTTGTCGTTGATGCTGACGCCCTGGTCGCGGTACACGCGTTGGATCTCGTCCATCAGGTAGCGGCGAACGACGGGCAGTCCGACCACCTTGACCAGCTTCTTCGGGAACACCTTGCCTTCGGTCATCGAGTCGCCGGCTTCGATATACTCGCCGTCGTGGACGACCAGCCCAGTGACGCCGTGCTGGACGCGGACAGGCTTCTCGACGCCGGTGATCGGATCCTTGATGGTGATCGAGTTGCCGGTGATGTTGACCACGCCAGACTCTTCGGAGAGAACGGCTTCCTTCTTCGGGCGCCGCACTTCAAACAGCTCGGCAACGCGCGGCAGACCCTGGATGATGTCCGTCGTTTTCCGGAGGGCCAGACCCCACTTGGCCAGGATCTCGCCCCTCTTGACCTTGTCGCCGTCCTCGATGCGCAGTTCGGCGCTTTCGAGTATCTGGTGTGCTTCGCCGGGCTGGACGATGATGCGCTCGATCGTGCTCTTGGACTTGCCTTCCTTGGAGACCTTGCGTTCGAGCATCGCGACGCCCTTGTTCGTCGCGGTCATCGCGGCGAGTGTCTGGCCTTCGCGAATCTTGTCGCCGTCCTTCACGAGAACGGACATGGCGCTCGCCATCTCCTTGGTGATCTTGTAGTTTTTCTCGCGAGGCACGCGCTGGCGGATCCGGATGCCTTCGCCGCCGCCGGTTTCCTCGGCGGAAAGCGATTCGTAGCTCTCGAACGGGATCGGAACGATCGTCAGCTCGCCGTCCTTCACGACGGTGCGCGGGAACTTCAGGTTGAGCGTGGCCGGGAAACTGAACTCGACACCCGAATATACCAGGATCTTCTCGATGATCTCCTCGCAGATGACCTTGTTATATCCGTAGATGTAGTTCACCTTGCCGGTGATCTCGCTGATGATCGGTTCGATGTCGGTGATCAGCTTGTCGCCCGCCTTGATCGGCTGGCCGTGCTCGACGACGATGTTGCCGCCTTCAGGGACCGGGTAGGTCAGGGTCTGCTCTTCGCCCTTCAGGATGATCGCTTCCTGCTCGCCGGAGGTGATGTACACTTCGCGGATGCCGTCGCGGTTGTCGTCGATGATGCCCATCAGGTCCTCGTCGATCTCCGTGCCGGCAGCGGCGAGAACCACGTTGGTGTCGCGGTTGAGCAGTTCGCGGGCCAGTGTCGCCGATTTGAGCAGCGACAGGTCGTCGCTGATCAGGTTCACGCGGCGCTCGCCGCTGACCTGGCGGATGTCCACGACGCCGTCGATTTCGGCCTGGACGACGAGCTTGGTGGTGAGTTCGGCGCCCTCGTTGACATCCTGGCCGTTCGGAATCTTGCAATTCTCTTTCGGGCGGAGGATGACGCCGCGAGGAACGAGATACTCGACTTCGTTCTTGACGATGACGCGCTTGCGGTCGAGCGTCTTGTTGGCGGCGCTCTTCTCGTTGATCACGCGCACGACGCCCGAGATCGGGGCGATCAGGCTGAGGCTCTTGTTTTTCTCGTCGATGGCCGCGGCCATCTCGCCCTTGAACTCGTACTCCTCGACCACGTCGCGCGAGATCTTGATCTGGGTCCCGTTGTTGCTGATCGCGCAGATGCCGTCGAGTTCGGAGACGACGGAGAGCAGACGCTCGCCCGGCATCACGTTATCACCGTTCTTCACGTTCAGGATCATGCCGCCGGACTTCTCCGTCACATCCTTCGGGCTCTTCGTTTCCTTGACACCCTTCGGAAGCGGATATTCCTTGATGTCGCCCTTCTTCACATCATCGGGATAGATGAAGATCATGCCGTTGTCGTTGATGACCTGCTTGTTCTTCACGCGGATGTTGTCGTAGCGGGCAACACCTTCGATGCGAGCGATGGCGGCGTGCTGTTCGGCGGAGCGCTCGGCCAGCACGTTTCCGGCGTGGATGATCTCGTTGTCTTCGACCTTGAGGGTCGAGCCCTGCGGGATCTTGTAGTCCTCGATGATGAAGTCCTTGCGCTCCTGGTCGAACTCCTGGGTCAGGATGCGGATGACGGCGTTCTCGGACACGACCATGCCGTCCTTGACTTCGACGTCCTCGAAGATGACTTCGCCGGTGTACCCGGATACGAAGTTGTTCGGATTGTATTCGGCGACAGGCTTTCCGGCCGTGACCTTGTCGCCG
>JAKJFL010000336.1:0-4421 GCA_022704935.1 Candidatus Rifleibacteriota bacterium | reverse complement strand
ACCGTCTAGATCGGATGGCCGCGACATGACCACCGCCTTCGAGTTTCTCCAGCGCGACTCCCGCCAGATCCATACCGGGCGGCGGGCTCCCATCGCCTTTCTCGTCTCGACGGTCGTGTTCGTCATCGTCGCCTGGTGGCTGAGCAGCTCCGCATCGAGCGCCCAGCGCGAGTATACCAGGCAGGCCGATGCTCTCAGGAAACGCCAGACCGAGTTTGCGGGCCAGGCGACTGCCGTGCTGCCCTCCACCGCGCTGCTCGACGACCTCGAGATGCGCCTCGCCCGGCATAACGAGATGATGATCGGCCGCCAGGTGAGCTGGACGCGCCTCTTCTCCCTCCTCGAAGACGCGCTGCCGGCCGAGGCGATCATCGTCAAGATCGAAAACGCCCTGACAGGCGACGCCGTTTTCAACGCGGGCGACAGCAGCTTCAAGATGACGCTCGCCGTCGAGAACGCCGACGCCGTCAACATGCTCTACATGAACCTCTCGACCATGCGCGGCATCGAAGGCCTCAGTTTCACCCCCAAGGGCGACGTGACGACCCAGGGCCGCGCCTCCACGATCGTCGAAGTCGTGTTCCAGTTCAGGGAAGGTGACTGAGCATGAAACGCGGAGATCGCGCCGTTCTGCTGCTCGTCTCGTCTTGCGCGGGCATCACGTTGCTGCTCCTCATCGGGTCCCTGTGGTTTCCCAAGCTGCTCAACGAGCACAGGCAGGCCGTCGCCGTCATGGCCAGGCTTCCGAAACCGCAGACGCTCGAGACCGAAGGACAGGCGCTCATCGGCAACCTCCAGAGCCGGAGTCAGCAGTTCGCCGCCGAGGTAATGCGGATCGAAACCATGCTGCAGAACGCCAGCTTCACCCCGCGAAGCGACAAGACGATGCCCGAATTCGTCGAAGGCCTCCAGAAAGTGATCGCGCACCCTGGCGTCACCGTGCTTGGTCTCTCGTATCAGACCCGCGTCGACGAAGGAGCGTTCACCACCCTCCCCTTCGAAGCGCGGTTCGAGTGTACGTATGCCGGCCTGCGGGCCCTGATGTATGCGCTCGAGATGCACCCCGCCGGCATCTACATCGAACGGCTCGAGTTTCAGGCGTTCGACAACGACCGCCGGTGCCTCGTCTTCAAGGCGGCCTGCAAGGTGAGGTTCAGCCATGAATAGCGAGTGGCTGGAAAAAAACAAGCGGGCATTGATCGGCCTCGCCATCTTCGCCGTCCTGCTGTTGCTGAACTTCATCTCGTATTCACGCCGGGCGAAACCCGCCGTCACTCCGGTAGCCGTCAACGCCGTTCCCGCCGCCCAACCCGTCGGAACGACTCCCGTCAGCCCTTCCTCGCCCGCGCCGACGCCTCCCGCGACTCGGCCGGGGACACCGTCACCAGCTCCGGTTCCGGCTGCAGCCCCTGCCGGGGCTCCCGCGCAGGTCCCCGTCGCGGCCCCGGCAGCCGTTCCCGGACAGCCGTTCGCGCCCGATCCGACCCAGCCCATCAGCCAGCTTCTCTCGGGAATATCGAATACACTGACTGATATGGAAACGCGGCTGGCGACGGTGCCCCTCCCGATCACGCGCGTCATCCTTCACGAATCGTTCGCCTCGACCACCCGTGACCTTTTCCATTGGCCAGGATCCGAGGTTGTCGTCCCGCCGCCACCGCTCCCGACGGGCACCGAGCCGATCGCCCAGCCTGCCTCTCAGCCGGCGAAGATCGTGTATCTCGGGAGCATCACCCGCGGAGCGCGGAAATTCGCTCTCGTGCGGGTCGATTCGCGGGCCTTCATGATCGAGAGCGGCGCCGGAATTCCGTCGACCGATTTCCTGATGAAGCAGGTCGCTTCGCGATCGATCGATCTCGAAGCACCGAACGGAAAGAGCCGGAACATCCCGCTGAACGCGTCCCAGTCCAGCAAGGTCGATGAAATCGTCGAGATGCTCAGAAGCAAGCCTGACCGCACCCAGATGGAAATCCGCTGGTTCCCCATGGAGGGCACGGCATCCGGCGGCGGGGCTGACATCGACGGGACGCCCGAGGTAGAATACGAGCCATGAAGAAATTCCGCGTCACTTTCCGCTCCATCAACGGCGAGACCGAAACCCGGGATGTCTCGGCGCAGACCCCGGCCGAAGCATCCGAAATGATCCGCATGCAGGGCGGCATTCCCGAAAAGGTCGCCGAAGCCCCCGAGGGCTTCTCGTTCGGCTTCGGCAAGCCGAAGGTGCCGCTCGGTGAGCTGTATCACTTCACGAAGCTGTTCGCGACGCTCGCGAAGGCAGGCGTCGCGATTCTCGAAACCCTCGACATGCTCGCCCAGCGTTCGACGCACCCGGCCATGACCGTCGTGCTGAAGACGATCGTCGACGACGTGAAAAACGGCTCGGGACTGGCCGCCGCTTTCAAGGCACATCCGCACGTGTTCGATCCGACCTATCTGCACATGATACAGGTCGGCGAGGAGTCGGGCGAGCTGCCCAAGGTGCTGTTCAGGCTCACCTCGCTCATCGAGAAGCAGATCGAGCTGCGCCGCATGATCAAGAAGGCCCTCACCTATCCGCTGCTCGTGCTGGCTCTGTCGATGCTGGTCACCTGGGCCATCCTGACCTATATCATCCCCCGCTTCAAGGACATCTACTCGCGTTTCGGAAGCGATCTTCCGTGGATCACCAAGATGACGATCTCGATCAGCGACGTTTTGACCCGCCACGCTCTGCCGATGGCAGCTCTGTTCGCGCTCCTCGTGTTCGGCTTCATGGCCCTGATCCGCACGCCGTCCGGCCGCCGCGCCTGGGATAGATTCCTGCTGTCGCTGCCGCTCTTCGGGCCGATGTTCCACACCTACGAGATCGCCGGCTTCGCCAAGAGCTTCGCGATCCTTATCCACAGCGGCATCACCGTCAGTTCGTCGCTCACGATCATCACCCCCGCGGTCGATCGAGCCCCGGTTCGGGATGCCGTCGAAAAGGCCGCCGAAGCGATTCGGGGCGGCACATCGATGAGCGAGAGCTTCTACGCGCACGAACCGTGGCTGCCCGACCTTCTCAACCGCATGGTCATGGTCGGCGAGAAGACCGGCAACCTGCCCGAGATGCTCGAGCACGTCGCCGAGTATTACGAAGACGAGTTCCACTCGAACGTCGAGACGCTCGCTTCGCTGATAGAGCCGATGTTGATCGTCTTTCTGGGCGTCATCATCGGCGGCATAGTCATTTCCCTCTATCTTCCGATTTTCGGGATGGCAAAGCTCATCGCGCGCCGCTGAACATGCAGATCTCGGAAATCAACCAGCTTCTCGCCGCGAACAACACCAAGCTCGCCGATTACGCCCTGAAACGATGGTTGGAACTCTACCCCAACGATCCCGAACCGCTCATGCTCGCCCTGCGCTCCGCCGACACCGGAACCGTCCGCAAAGCCCTCAAACTCGCGGTCGCGCATCATCCGAAGGCCTGCATCGCGACGATCGTCGAGCTGCTGAAGAATCCCGACCACATTATCCGGAGAGAAGTCGTGATGCGCCTCGATCCGTCTATGGGCCCCACGGCGGCGGCGGCAATCCGGGGGATCTTCACCTCGGACAATCCGGACACGCATCCGCACGTCATCGCGACGGCAGTCGTCGCGGTCGGCCGATTCAGGCTGGAAGCCGAGCTGATCACGCCGTATCTCAGGCACAAGGATGACCGGGTCCGGGCGAACACGGTCCGGGGCCTCGCCATGCTCGCCCCGCCCGATCTTCGAAAGCACCTCGAACCGCGTCTGCACGACTCGTCGACGCGCGTCCAGAATGAGGCTATCAAGGCGCTCGCGCCGCTGATCACCGAAGCCGACATCGAGAATCTCATCCTGCGCCGCATCGCCTCGCCAGACGTCAAGATCCGGGCCGCCACGGCCGACCTCATCGGAAACCTGCCCCTGTCGAGAAAAGTCGCCCATCTCTGCACGATGCTCTCCGACACCGAGCCGCGAGTGATCGCGGTCGCCGCCCGTATGCTCGCCCAGCTCGGCGACTCGACCGGCATCAGGACGATCACGAACAAGTATTTCACGACACCCGACGAGGAGATCGCGAACGGACTTTCGGAGATCATGGCGTCAATCCCGACCGAAAAGGTGATTCCGCTCGCGGAGCGGTATCTCCCCGTTCAGGCCGCTCCCGAACTGATCGTGCGGCGAACGCTGAACATCGCGTCCCAGTCGACCGGGTGGGAAGGGTTTCTCCCCTGGATCATCGGCGCGGTCCAGCGGCACGAGCCCGACCTGCGGATTTCCGCGCTAGCCATCATGCTGAAACACGCCGATTTTTTCACGGCCCAGCTCGACGAGCTGATCGAGAACGTCGACCGCATCACCCGGCCGAAGGAGCGCGCCATGGCCGCCCTTCTGCGCTGGCGGGCCGGCCGTTTCGACGGCTTCGAGACG
>JAKJFL010000335.1:0-4432 GCA_022704935.1 Candidatus Rifleibacteriota bacterium | reverse complement strand
GGGCGTCGATCGCCGCTTTCGAACGTTTCGGCTCCACGCCTGCCTTCTTCAATAGGTCGACGACGGCTGGGTCGGAAAAATCGACGTCGCACCGTCGGATCATGTTGACCTTGAGGCTGTCGGGGTTCGTGCGGATCCACTTGATGTCTAGCATGCTCGTCTCCTGGAATAACTGGAAATGGTGGTGAAACCGAAGTGTACTCCCTCAGGACCTCCGTTTCAAGATGAGAGACCCGAAAAACAGCAGCGGCAGGACTATGCCGATCAGAAACACCCATTTCATAGTGTCGGCGACTTCGCTGACGGCAGTCAGCTCGGTAGCGAACCGCTCCGGTCCGAGCCCGGTCAGATACACCACGCCGTTCACGTATCCCTGCGCCGTGCCGCCCTTGAAATCGGCCAGCAGCCAGACATCCTGTCCAGCAAGAAGAAATCGTTCCTTCACGCGCCACGCGACGGTATCCGAAGCGGGCAGAGCCCCGGCAATCGGGCTCACGATCGGCGCCTGGTCCTGACGGATCTGGAGGAGGTCGTTCCAGGGTTTGATGCCGAGCCAGCTGTCGAATCGAAGCCTCGCCGGTCCATCCGTCATTTCGAACGGCGCCCCGGTCACGTCATCCTTCACCTTCCGGAATGCGTAACGCTTCGTCCATTCACCGGCTTTCCGAATATCCTCGACCATCGATTCGTACCGTTCCGTACGCTTCCAGAGGCACGGCTGTTCGCCGCACAGGATCGGCACGGCGCCAGACGCTAGCGCAAGCCGGCCTTTCACCCACGCGGGGCCGTCCTGCCGCAACACTTCGTCGAGGCGCTTTTGAACTGCCACCGTCGCGAGTTTCCCCGCCTCATCACGTTCCGAGTTGACGATCTGCATGCCGACATATCCCATCGCCGAAAAAACGAGCGAAAATAAGCACACGACCCCAACGACCCCACGTATCAAACAGCTCATCAACAATTATCTCCGATTCATCGCACGCAAGCGCAGAACCTTTAAATTCGAGCTATCCCGCGTCACATGGTATCCGTATGCCCCGCCGTTCGCATAACCGCCCCCTCGACAGAATGTTGCGCATCAACAGTAGGAGCTGGTTTCACCCAGCTTTGCTCGTCCCGCAATAATAACCAGTTACACATTCGGGGCAGTTTAAAACCTCAAACTCATTGGCATTTTAGCGTATCGGTCGAAAATCAGGGGTTATTGAAAGAACATTCCCATGAACAGAGGATTTTCATTCTGTTTGCCGTCGCGGTAGGGACACTGGACAGCTTGGGCAATCATCTCACCGATGTCGCGCAGAACCCAGGAGTTAAACACAGGCCGCGTCAGGAAAACGCGTTCGGAGGTCTTCTTTACAAGGGTGAGGCGATACTGCCAATCTCCTAACGCCTTATTGTCAACCCTCTCGGCATCGAGCTGAATGGACAAGACATTGGAGAAGACGGTGACCGGCGTGACCCAACGCCATGTGAAGAAGGTAAATACATAGTTGACCTGCTTGGCCTTCATGTCGAGTATATACCGGGAATCGGTGTTGAAAAGCATAACCAGGATAACGAAGCAGATTGATCCGAATCCCCCCAGGAACCAGAAGAACAATTGCGACAACCCCTTCTCGCCATATTCGATAAACACTGAGAAGACGAGGCAGATCCCAAAGAAGAACAGCAGAACCTGCAGGATTCCTTCCAACCAGTTCGGATACGGTTCGAGGGGAATGAGACCGTCACTTTGGCTTGTCTTGTCTCGGTTCAAGACCTTGAGAGCTTCATAGTTTTCCCCCCGCTTCCAGACATTCCGGATAATAAAATTCAAGAGAATTTCCATCGCCATTCTCCCATTCGTGGGTGAGGTAGTCCGAGGCTACCGGGCAGCATTTCATGAAAAGAAAGCAATATAACATCTGTGATGTCATATCATTATCCGTTTCGGAGATCGTTATGAACATATCTTGTCTGGCGCCCTGTTGTCCAATGTCTCGGGGTTTCGCCTCCTATCGTAGGAGTCGAAGTATCGTTTCGGGCTTTCACGTGCCTCCTCATCAGAGCGGCAGCAGCGGCGTATCGGGGCCAGGCGGGGCGATGCAGTCGGGGCCTTCGGCGGTTGCCGAGTTTACGGTGGCGGAGACTCTCGTTCCGATCATCGTTTCCGAAGGGAATGGGCTCAGCATGTTCTGAAGCGCATCGATCTCGCCCGCTCCGACCGGTTCCTCGCCGGTTCCGAGCCACCCGGGCCAGGATCCAGGCGGGAGGATACACGGCATGCGTTCGTGGACGGGTGCGACGAGATCGTTCGGTGACGTCGTCAGGATCGTGCAGTTGTCGATCTCTCCCCCGTCCGGCGTAACCGACGTCTCCCACAAGCCCGCGAAAGCGAACAGCCTGCCGTCGCGCATCTGGAAATACCACGGTTTCCTTCTTCCGCCTTCGGACTTCCATTCGTAAAAACCGGTGGCGGGAACGAGACAGCGCCGGCGCCGGAATGCCGCTCGAAATGCCGGCTTCGTCGCGACCGTTTCCGAACGGGCGTTGATCAGAGGCTTTGCTGGTTTCCCGTCGGTCCAGGAAGGGAGGAATCCCCACAGGGCGTGCGCGAACTCGCGGGAGCCGGTCGATGCGTTGCGCCGAAGCAGGAGAACGGGCTGCGACGGAGCAATATTATATCTTGCGGTATACTGAACGGGCGGTTCGGCCTTCATCGCGTCGAGGAGAGACTGCCAGGTCGCGATGAGGCTGAATCGCCCGCACACGGCGTCGCCTTACGCTCAGGCCAGGGCGTGGAGGCCCTGGTGGTTCCTGATGCGGGCCTTGTATACCTTGCAGGCTTCGGCGATGATGAAGATGCTGCGCCTGATTTTTTCGGGGTCGACGACGAGGGCGAGCCGGACCTCGTTCGCTCCGCGGCCGGGCGTCTGGTAGAAGCTCATGGCCGGCGTCACGCAGACCGTTTCGGTGCCGATATTGAACTTTTCGAGCAGGAACAGCGCGAAGTCGTTGATGTCCTCGATGCCGGGGAACTGGATCATCAGGTAGAACGCGCCCGCCGGGCGTGGCGCGACGACCCAGGGCATGTATTCCTTGATCGCATCCATCGCGGCTTCGAGCCGGTCGTGATAGGTCTTGCGCATCTCGGTGAAGAAGGAGGGATGGCGAAGCACATGGTCATATGCCGCGGCGACGCCATACTGCAGCACATCCGAGACGCTCGCGACGGTGTGCGCCTGGACCATCGAGATTTTCTGGATGATCGGAGCGCGGGCCACGACAAAGCCGATTCGCGCGCCGCACAGAGCGAAACTCTTGCTTGCCGAGTCGATCACGATGATGCGGTTCATCAACGCTTCCATCTGCTCGGACGGCAGGTCGACCTCGAGGACGCTGAATGCCTCCTCATCGCCAAGAATCATCTCTCGGTAGACCTCGTCGGCGATCAGGAACAGGTCGTGCTTGATCGCGAGCTTCGCGAGTCGCGTCACTTCCTCGGGCGTGAAGATCTTGCCGGAAGGATTGCATGGACTATTGAACAGGATGGCGCGGGTTTTCGGCGTGATCTGCTTTTCGATGACATCGTCGGGAGGCAGGACGAATCCCTGCTCGGCGAAGGTCGGCACACTTTTCACGACACCGCCGGAGATGGCGAGGAACCCGGCATACGGCGGGAAGAACGGTTCGATGCAGAGGATCTCCTCGCCAGGTTCGCATATCGCGAGAAACGTGTTCGTCAGCGCCTGGGACGCGCCACACGTGACGAGCACGTTCTCGGTGTCGATGACGAGGTGACGCCGCTGGGTGCGGCCAAAATACGAGTTCAGATAGCGCGCGAACGTCTCGCGCAGGAACTTTTCGCCGATGAAGGGCGAGTATCCCGAGTGACCTTCGCGTGCGCGCTCTGCGAGCGCATCGGGGAACACGGAGATACATTTGATGTCAGGCTGCCCGATATTCAGTTCGTAGACGGTTTTTCCCTCGCTGATGAGCCGCCTGGCGATCGCCATCATCTGCCGGATCGAGCTGGGCGACAGATTCTCAACCCTCTTTGCATACCGCATGCCTTCCATCATTCCGCTCCTTTTGCCTGTTCATCACGCGTCGCACCGTTTTCGGTGTCGTGGGGTCGATTCTACCACAAAATCACCACTGAGTCACAGAGCCACGGAGACAGGTCAAAATAGCACCCGGGGCTTTTTGGAATGAACTTCCGTCGTCTGGGGATCGTGCGGTTCGCGCCACTCCGGGTTTCAACGATGCCTGTAAGGGAACACCCCCGAAGCCATTCGGCCCCGGGGGCGTTCTATAGGAAAACTATTATTTCGAGGCCGAAGCGGGCGTGGTGGCAGATGCCGGATTGGCCGGCGCGGATGCAGTCTCGGCGGGGGTCGGTTCGGGCTTCTTGCGGAGTTCGTCGGCGAGGTTCAGGATTGAGCTGTGG
>JAKJFL010000334.1:0-4444 GCA_022704935.1 Candidatus Rifleibacteriota bacterium | reverse complement strand
TCACCGACCTACGCCCGGCCGGTCTCGGAGCGTTGTACGAAGCATTCGAGAAACTCAAGGCGAAACTTCAGGAAGAAGGCCTGTTCGACGTCGATCGGAAGGTGCCTCTGCCGTTTCTGCCGCGCGGCGTCGGGATCGTGACGTCACCGAAGGGTGCCGTCGTGCAGGATATATATCGAGTGATACGCAGACGTTTCCCGAACATGCCGCTGTATCTCGTGCCCGTGAAGGTGCAGGGAGATGGCGCGGCTGAAGAGGTCGTGGCGGGAATCCGACGGCTCGATGCCGATCCGCGAGTCGACGTGATCATCGTCGCGCGCGGGGGAGGCAGTCTCGAAGACCTCTGGACGTTCAACGACGAACGCGTCGCCCGCGCGATGGCTGCCGCTGAGACACCCCTGATTTCGGCGATCGGCCACGAGACTGATTTCACGATCGCCGACTTCGTCGCGGACCAGCGCGCCGCCACGCCGTCGGTAGCCGGCGAACTGGCCGTTCCCGTCAAGGAGGACCTTGTTAAGACGATCGCGGACAGGCGCAGCAGGCTCGGCCGTGCTCTGAAACACATGATCGTCTTCCTGGCAGGGCGACTGGAACATGCGCGTTCCTGCCGGTTCCTGCGGAAGCCGGCCCTGCTCGTCGCCGAACGCCGGACACATGTCGCGAATACAGCCCGAGACCTGGAAACCGCCTGTGAAGCTTTCAGGCGCCGGTGCCGCCATGCGTGGGAAATGGCTTTTGCGCGACTGTCGGCGCTCGATCCGCGGGCGGTGCTTGCGAGAGGCTACATGATGGCGACGGACGAAGACGGCGTGGTCGTCACATCCGCCGCGGCTCTGAAAACCGGACTAAAACTCGATCTGCAGATGGTCGACGGTCGGGCCCGCGTGGCCGTCGAGGATGTCGAAATCAAAACCCCGGGAGGCACGCGCTCATGAAAAAGGTGTTCGATCGGAAGGAACTCGAGGAACTCGCGGCTCTCACTCCCGAGATGATCGAGAAGCTGTCGTATGAAGACGCCATGGAACGACTCGAACAGACGGTCGAGGCGCTCGAACAGGAGGGAACCCCGCTCGAACTCGGCCTGCGCCTGTATGAAGTCGGCACGGGGCTGAGCCGACGATGCGGAAACGTCCTCGATGCCGCCGAAGCGCGTATGCTGCAGCTGATCGGCAACATCGAGTCGGCCCGCGAAGAGCCGTTCGATCCAGAGAAGGACGGCAGGCCGTCATGACCCCGAACGTGCCTTCGATGCCGGGGTTGGAAGACTGGCTGCGCGCTGGCAGATTGCGTGTCGACGAGGCGCTCGATCGCTGGTTGCCCCCAGCCGATGCCGTGCCCGCGCGCCTTCATGAATCGATGCGATACAGCGTCTGCGCGGGAGGAAAACGGATCAGGCCGGCGCTGTGCCTGATGATCGCGGAGGGCTTCGGCGTCGCGGGAAACGGCCCGATGCGGGCGGCGTGCGCGCTCGAGCTGCTCCATACATATTCATTGATACATGACGATCTTCCGGCGATGGATGACGACGATCTCCGGCGCGGTCGGCCGACGAACCACAAAGTGTTCGGCGAGGCGACGGCGATCCTTGCCGGGGACGCACTGCTGACGCTGGCATTCGAGTGGATGGCGCGCATCGCGGATCATGACGTTCCGGCGGGCCGAGCGGTCTCCGCGGTGAAGGCGTTCGCCGAGGCCGCGGGCCATGCCGGCATGGTGGGCGGCCAGATGCTCGATATCGACGCCGAGAACGGTGAGGTGACGATAGATGCCCTTCGCCGTATCCATCGGCTCAAGACCGGCGCCCTTCTCACGGCCTCGGTCAGGATCGGCGGAATTCTCGGCGGCGCCGATCCCGACGAGATGCGCAAACTCACCGAATACGGCCGTCACATAGGTCTCCTGTTTCAAATAATTGATGATATATTGGACGTCGAGGGCGATGCCTCCGCTCTCGGAAAAACGCCTGGGAGCGATACACGCCTCGGAAAAGCCACGTATCCGGCCCTCCTCGGCATGGAGGGGGCGAAACGGGAAGCCGACCGCGTTCGCGACGAGGCGCTGAAAGCTGCTGCATCTCTTCCGCGGCCGATTTCCCGCATGTCGGAACTCGCCGAATGGCTGCACGGGAGAAAACTGTGACCGTGAAACTGTATCCCGTCGTGGTCGCCGGCGGGTCGGGAACGCGCATGAAAACCGATCTTCCGAAACAGTTTCTCGAACTTGGGGGGAAGACCGTCCTGCAGTGGTCTCTCGAATGCTTCGACGCTGTGCCCGAAACGGTCGATATCACCGTGGTCCTACCGGCGGTCTGGATCGAAGAAGGGAAAAAACGTCTCGCCGGCTGGAAACAAATACATCCTGTGAAATATATATGCGGTGGAATGCGCAGGCAGGACTCGGTCGAGGCGGGTGTTTCAAGCCTGCCGGACGATGACGGGTGGGTTGCCGTTCACGACGGGGCGCGCCCGGCGATCACTCCGGACATCGTGCGTGCTTGTCTAGAACTCGCGGTCGAGAAGGGGAACGCCTCGTGCGCGGTACCGGTCTCCGACACGCTCGTCGAAAGCACCGGCGGCCTCGTAACCGGTGCCGTCGACAGATCGAAAATGTTCGCCATGCAGACGCCGCAGATTTTTCCCGTGAAACTCCTGCGGGAAGCCCTTGCCCGGGCACGCGCCGACGGCGTCGACGCGACGGACGACGCGGGCCTCGTCAGGCGCCTCGGCCTTCCCGTCTTCCTGGCTCCGGGTTCCCCGCTGAACCTCAAGATCACCAGACCCGAAGACCTGCGCCTGCTCGCTTCGATTCTGCGCTGAAATAAACGACGCACCACACGGGGACACGGAGATTTTTCGTAGATATTATAAAGTCGGCTTCAGAAAGGCATCCCAGGCTTTCAGCTGTGACATCAGCTTCATCTGCGACATTCTAAAAAATGAAACCCATATGCGAGACACGCGGATTGGCGCAAAACCGGTGCTGTAGGGACGGATCGTGATCCGCCCTGCTTGCCCGCTGTTGATGTGTGCCGATGCATCCGGCATTGACGAGAAAGGCGTGTGATTGCTAGACTTGGCCTCAACGAGACGAGGAACGCGCGACGAATGAAACGAACGCTGATTGTTCAGGCACCTGCGAAGATCAATATCGGGCTCTGGGTCAAGGGAAAGCGGGCGGACGGCTATCACGAGATCGCGAGCCTGATGCAGACGATCTCCCTCGCCGACACGATCGCGATCAAGGAAACCCGCGAAGACGGCCTCCGGATCGAGTGCGATCGCCCCGGCGTCCCGACCGGCCCTGAGAATCTCGCCTACAAGGCGGCGATGCTTCTGCTGAAGAAGCTCGACATTCCGCCGCGTCTACTGATTCAGATCGAGAAGCGCATCCCCGTCGCCGCAGGCCTGGCCGGCGGAAGCACCGATGCCGCCGCCGTGCTGACGGCGCTTGCCCGCTTTTACGATGCGTCCCTGCCGCTCGTCGATCTCATGACGATGAGCCAGTCGATCGGCTCCGACGTGCCGTTCGTCATGCACGGCGGCCTCGCCCTCGCAACGGGTCGGGGCGAGAACCTGACGTTTTACGAGTCACCGAAGCCGCCCTACGTCGTCGTTATCGCCGTTCCGAAAAACGTCAGCGTCTCGACGAAATGGGCATACGAGAATTACCAGCCGGGCGACAACACCCGCAAGGAACAGCTGTTTGCAACCCTCCTTCCCGCCTGCCGGGAGCGGAATCTCGCCCTGCTGAGAAAGAACGCGTTCAACGACCTCGAATCCGTCACGTTGCATCGGCACCCCGAAGTCGCCGCCATCAAGGAACGTCTGGCCGCAAGCGGCGATGGCGTAGTTCTCATGTCCGGTAGCGGGCCTTCGGTGTTCGGCCTCGAGGAGCGCCGCGATGCCGTGAAGGCAGCGAGTTCTCTCGACCCGGCCACGGTCGATGTGTTCATCGAACATACGCTGCGCTCGCAGCCGCGCTGAGAGGAAGATTCCGAAATGAAACGTCGCATGTCGCTCCTCGGCTCTACCGGTTCCATCGGTCAGAGCACGCTCGACGTCATCCGGGCCCACCCGGACCGCCTCTCCGTGGTTGCCCTGGCCGCCGGCCGCCAATGGGAGCGACTTGTCGGGCAGACGCGTGAATTCCGTCCCAGGCTTGTCGCGATCTACGACTCGGAAGCGGCCGCCCGGTTCAGGGAAGCGATGCGCGGCACGGACGTGGCTGTCCGGGAAGGGATGCCGGGCCTTCTCGAGGCTGCCGCGCTTGGGGATGCCGACACCCTCGTGTCCGCTCTCGTCGGCTCGATCGGCCTTCGGCCGGTCATGGCTGCCATCGAATCGGGAAAGGCGATCTGCCTTGCGAACAAGGAGACGCTCGTCGTCGGCGGAGCCCTTGTCACAGCCGCGGCGCGCCGGAAGGGCGTTCCCCTGATCCCGAT
>JAKJFL010000333.1:0-4460 GCA_022704935.1 Candidatus Rifleibacteriota bacterium | reverse complement strand
GTCTGGATGACATACGACGGGTCGCCGCCGATACCGGCCAGAACCGACGGCTCGGCCGAACAATCGATGATCAGATCGAGATCGCCGAAACACGTGAAATCCTCTGAAATGCGGATGTCACCATGCACGAAGGCAACCCCTGCCTCGCGCAGGCGTTTGAGGGTCAGTTCGCTTCCGCGGCGATGCAGGTTGTCGAATGCCTGAACATTCCCTGCCGGAACGCTCTTTTTGAGAGCGATGGCGAGATTCGAACCGACGAACCCGGCCCCGCCAACCACAAGCGCATTTCGAAACATCAGCCGATACTCTCTTTATTGAGTCTGCAGGACGTCTAACGAGGGCGAGCGTACCACGTCGATGCCGGAGAATCAAGTGCTGGACGTGGCGGAAAACCCGTTTGCCATGGTATTTTACCCCCCATGGACACTCCGGCGGCAGGGCAGAAAATCAGAGGCGAAGAGGATTTTCGGAATCTTCAGGGCGTGTGGAACATGGCTCTCATGGCCGTAGCTGCCTGCTGGATGTATCTGTACGAAATTCCCTGGCGAGGCGATCTTCTCGGACTTCCCGCACTCGACCTGGCCTGGATGGCTGCATGCGTCGGAATCGCCTCGTGGCGAGGCCGGCCATTCGCCGAAAACCTGCTGTGGATCATTCTGTCGCGCCGCCTCCACCTTGCCGCGATGGGGGAGTTCGAGGCGTTCCAGATCCTGGTGTCGATCAGTTGGGCGGCTTGGGGAGCCTGTCTTGCGCTGGCCGAAACCGATGAACAGCGGATGCTGCTGGCCGGATACCACCTCGGGCTGACGTTCGATGCCGGCATGTGCCGCCCCATCGGCCTCGGGATGAGTTTCGGTCTCGATGCCGCGGCTCTCGACCTCCTCCTCGTCACGGCTGGGATGGCCCGCATCGCGAAGGGCCGGCTGCCGACGATACGGTGGGTGCCCGCCGCCCTGCTGGCGGGGGCGTTGGGTTTTCTTGCGATCCTGCATGCGGGTGGTCCGGGAAACAGCACGGTTGTGACGCTTCTCACTCTCGTGAGTCTGGCGTTTTTCTTTCTCGCACCCGGTACAGCCGCGGCCGCAGGCGACCGGTTGATGCAGGTGCTCGTCCTTGCCGGGCTTCCCATCGTCCTGGCTGCGTTCGGCATGATGCTCGGCGAGGCCGATCTGTGGACGGCTTTTCAGAAACGGGTTTTTGCCGGTGGCTTGCACCCGAATCTTCTGGCGGCATACTCCCTCGCCATGCTGACATTCATCATCCGGCCCGCCGGATGGGACCTGGTCCCTGCTCCGGCCCGCCGGGTGGCGCGCGCCGTCTGCTTTATCGCGTATGTCGGTATTCTGCTGGCCAGCGGCGGCCGGGCATCGATCCTGGTGTTCCTTCTGACGGTTATCCTCGTGTTCCGCCGCCGGTTTGCCGACATGTGCGCCGGCTGGATGACCGTTCCCGCCCTGGCTGTGGGCCTGTTGTGCTTGTACAAGCTCCTCGACACTTCGCTGTGGTTCGAGATCTTCCATAATGAGCGGTTTCTCATCTGGCGGGCAGCCATCGACCAGATCCGCGCGCATCCCTGGCTGGGCCATGGAATGATGGCGTTCGGGCAGCTGCCGCTTTCCCTGCCGGACGAGTTGCGGATGATTCCCGCCGACTGGATTTATCCCCACACCCACAACCTGTTTCTCGAAATCGCGCTATCCGGCGGGATTCCGGTGCTTGCGCTGTTTCTGACCGCAGGGTTCCTGTGGGGAACTTCGCCTGCCGTGTCTTCCGGCGCCTTCATTCTGGGAATGGCGTTCCTGGCGCTGGGACTGTTCGACTTCGTCTGGTTCACCCCCTCCCTCATGGCGCTCGGAATGAGCGCCTACTGCGAGACGGCACGGGGCTCCGGCGCATCGGGCGAACCACTTCCCGAAAAGGCGAGGACGCCGTGGGCCATCATGATATTTATATTTATTATAATATATATTGCATTCGCCGTGCATCGTGCTCCATTTCTGTTCCGACAATCGGTCGAACTGCTCGGCAGCCGGAATCCTGCCTGGTCTGAATCTCTCGACAGGGCGTCGGCGGTCAGGCCGGCAGACCTGTCGATACGCCTTCAGCGCCTTCTCATTCGCTGGAGCACGGGAACGGCGCCGTGCGAGGCCGATCTGGCCGAGATCGACGACATCGCGGCCGGGTGGCCGGGGTATTACCTTCCCAGGTTCCTGCGCGGCCGCCTGCGGACAATGGCCGGTCACCCCGACCAGGCGCTCGAAGACCTCGCCGCCTCCGTCTCCCTCGAACCCCGCGATCTGCTCGGAATCCGCTGGGCCCATCTGGCCCTTGCGCGTGCCGCCGCGGGAATGGATCCGTCTGATGCTGCATGGGAGGCCGTTCTGCGGGGAGGGTGGGGACCTTCACTCATACTCGACCACCCTTCCGCCGGCGCGAGGCTGAAATCCCTCCTTGGTTCCCGTTGGGCAGCTTCGACACCGAAAAGCGTCTACGAGGCCCAGATGGTTGCCGAGATCGGGATACACCTTATCCGGCATGGAGTCACGCTTCCTGCGAAAGAATTGGATTCCGCCCTGACTCGAAGCTTTCCCGAGCATGTCCGCGATGCCTGGAATCTCCTCGATCTGCTTCGTGTCCCTCCTCCGGAGCCCATGACTGACCCGTCATGGGGGATGGGTTGCCTTTCGTTCATGCTCGAACTGGCGGCGAAAACGAAACGAAAAGAAATATTTGAAGATATATACAATAAGATACAGACGAAGATCGTCCGCCGGAGCAAGGACAATGAAAACCTCCGAAGCGATTTCCTTTCGGCCGGTTTTCTGCCGCCGGACGCGGCGCTCGAACGGTTGCAGAGGCTGAGAGAGAACGACCCAGGGAACCCCTGGATCATCGAACGGTGCGGCGATCTCCTTGCCGCATCGGGCCGGCCGGATGAAGCCCGGGAAGAATGGCGCACATCCCTGAAGCTGGCTCCATCCGTTCGACTCGAGCCGGTGTTTTCCGGCGGTCCCCGGCCATGGGCCCTTGGCTCGACGGGCGACCAGTGGACGCTTGCCTTTGAAACGGCCCTGCGGCGGTATGATCCCGATGCTGGCGGGTATCACCGTCAGGAGTGGGATGCTTTCATAGCGCGTCTTCGAGGCAAGACGGCAGATGGTGGGGGAGGCCGGCCATGAACCCTCGGGTTGTTTCCTGGCTGTTCGGGCTCGTTGCCGTCGCGATCATGGCGGTTTATGCCCGTGAACACCCGCTGTTCGGGATGGCCATCGCTGACCCGTCCGGCCTGCCGTACATCCTGGGAAAGGGAACTCTCGCGTTCGCCGCATGCATCGCGGGAATCCAGACGACGGAATGGATCGGCAAGGGTGTGCTTGCGCTTTTCCGCACCTCATCTGTATGTTCCATCGTGAGATTCTCCGTCGGCCTGGTCTGGCTGACGCTGGGGAGTATCGCCCTGCTGACGTTCGGTTTCCTGCGGCCTGCAACCGCTCTGCTCCTGCTCCTCCCCCTCATTGCCGCAATCCGTCATCCACGCGACGATGGCGGTTCGATCCTTTCGGGCATCCACGGGGCTTCCTGGCTCGTTCTGCTGGCGTTCGGCGTCCTGGCTGGGGTGTATGCCCTCGCTCCTTCCACCGCCCACGACGACCATGTGTATCATCTCCAGGCGATCCGCGAATTCAGCGAGAACGGAAGCCTCTGGCAGCCATCGCCGCAGCTCAACACCTACAGGCCGCTTGCTCACGCCGCGCTCCTTGCCTGGCTGCGGCTCCTTGCCGGGGATGTTGTAACCGGCCTTGGGAATCTGCTTTTCCTGATCGCGACAGGCCTTCTGATGGCGAAAACATGCGGCCTTCCAGGCACGGTGAGCCTTCTGGCCTGGGTGTCGAATCCCGAACTGGTGTGTCTCGCCGGATCATCCTACGTCGAGCCCTTCCAGTGTCTGGTGTTCGTGGCAATCCTCGTCCTGCTCGGATCTCCCGGGCCCCGCTTCGGAATGTCGACATTCTGGGTTGTGGGGCTGCTGGCCGGACTTCTGCCGGCGACGAAGTATCTCGGTCTTGCTCTTCTGCCCGTTGCCGCCATTCTCGCATACGACCTTGTGCGTCGCGGAAAAATCCCCTTGAAAGCCTGTTCGGCTTTGCTGGCCGGCTGTCTGATTTCTCTCTGCCTCGGCGCCGGGCCTTTCTACTGGCGGAACCAGGTCATGACCGGCAATCCGCTGTATCCCCACGCTTCAGGAATGTTCCAGGCGAAGCCCGGGCTTCCCGGACTGCCGTTCGATCGACTTCCCGCCGGCTCGAAGGATCTGATCGACTTCTCGTATGAGACGTTCACCGATCGCTTCGGGATGGGCCACGAGATCGAAGACCTTCTGTGTGCGCCGTGGAATGTCATCATTCGGGGCCACTTCCATTCGGAAAAATATCCATTGAAATATTTTGATGGGCAATTGA
>JAKJFL010000332.1:0-4478 GCA_022704935.1 Candidatus Rifleibacteriota bacterium | reverse complement strand
CATGTGAGATAATCCGCATACGTGAACTTCCTGTCGGGTGCTTTCACCGGGTATGACATGCAAATCTCCAATCTTGCAACGGTTCTCTTCGGTCTTTGGAAGACGCCGAGGCTTCACGGGCCATTCTACCACAGAGGAGGAGTATGATTAGAGGATGTCGCTCGGCCTCCCGAATCAATTACGATTCGGTTTTACTTTTGTTCTGCCGTAGGCGGCGCGAGGCTCTTTCACGGTAGGGGAATCGCCAGGCCGCGGGGGTGAAAGCAGGGCTTCGAGTTCGGCGCGGGAAAGTCCGGTGAGTTCTGCCGCCGTTTCGAGCGGGATGCCTTTTGCCAGCATGGCAGCGGCAATCTCCAAGGCCTTTTCCGTCTTTCCAACGGTCTTGCCCTTCGCCAGGCCCTCGGCGATGCCCACGGCTTTGCCCTCGGCGATGCCCACGGCTTTGCCCTCGGCGATGCCCACGGCCTTGCCCTCTTCGAGGCCCTTTTCCCGGCCATCGATCCAGCCATCGGACCAGCCGTCTTCGCGGGCGGTGTCGAAGGAGTTCTTCATATCGCGGTAGTATTTCAGGCTGTCTTCATACTGCCGGGCTTCGGTCGGGGTGAACCGGGCGATTTCAGCCGCCGCGAACAGCTTTTTGAAAATACGCTCACGGAAACGATCGGGAATGCGGTCGAGGCGGGGCAGATTTTTCAGCGTATACAGCCATTTTTCGAAACGGGTTTTGCACTCTTCGGGCGTCTTCGTGAATTTGGGCATTTCGAGATAGATGAAGGTGAGCTTGTCGTAGAAAACCTTGTGGGTTTCGATATCCGTCAGCTTCACATCGTAGCGGAATTTGTCAGATTCGGCTCTGTCCTCGTCGAAGACGAAATCAAGGATGGCGACGGTATAGACCGCTTTGAGATTGTAGTCCCATTCGCCCTGGATGACCTGTTCGCGAATCGGAAACGTCGCGTAATACAGGGTGCGGTCCTTGAAGAACTTCTGCTTGCTCTTCTGGATCTCGACGATGAACTTCTCACCACTCTCGGTCTCGCAGTAGAGGTCGAAAATCGCCCGACGATCGAGATCGCCGTTTCCAAGATGCTCGTTTTTCATATACCGAATCGATTTGATCGGGCCATGCTGATCCTTCAGCAATTCGTTCAGAAAATCGAGAAGAAGTTCCTTGTTATACTCCTCGCCGAACAGCCGCTTGAACCCGTAGTCGGTAAACGGGTTGATATATTTGTCCTGAAGCCCTTCCAGCATGCGCCACCCCCGTGAAATACTCACGAATACAGTCTATGCCGCCGCAACCGTCGAGTCAATCGCCCGGGAGAGATACGTTTCAGAGTTCATATTCCGTTGGCGTTCCGATATGGTAGGATTGGTGTGATGAAAAGAGCATCACCATTGATAAAAGAGACGGTAAACTTGGAATAACCCGTTGCGAGAAATGACCACCAACATGCTCTTGGAACCCAAGGCACCCGTGACGGCTCTGAACCTGATCGACCAGAAATCCTCACCCACAGCGAAGGTGGCCCTTTTTCGATCTCTGTTCAGGGGTCGGGAAGATGTTTATCCGAGGCGTTTCGAGAGTCAGAAGACGGGAAAGAGCGGGTATGCACCGTCCTGTGCGAATGAATGGGATCGCACGTTGTGCGACAAGCGAACCGTCAAATGCAGTCGATGCCCGAACCGCCGCCTTCTTCCCGTAACGGATGAAACCATCTTTTGGCATCTGTCCGGCCGGGATGCAAAAGGACTTCCCTTTGTAATGGGTGTATTCCCGATCCTGCAGGACGAGACATGCTTTTTTCTGGCAGCGGATTTCGACAAGAAAGATTGGCGGAATGATGCCGCCTCTTTCCTGGAAACCTGTCATCGGGAGAATATTCCCGCTGCTCTGGAACGATCACGCTCCGGTGAAGGCGGGCATGTCTGGCTGTTTTTCGAACAGGCTGTTCCGGCCAATCTGGCAAGAAAACTCGGCTCCTTTCTGTTGACCAAAACGATGGAACGCCGGCCGGACATCGGACTCGGCTCGTATGATCGGCTCTTTCCCAATCAGGACACCCTCCCGAAAGGTGGCTTTGGAAACCTGATCGCTCTTCCCCTCCAAGGCTCGGCTCGCAACCAGGGCAACAGTGTTTTCCTCGATGATCATTTTGTTCCCTTTGTCGACCAATGGGCCTTCCTTTCCGGCCTTCGGCGTATTCCACGGGCCCGGGCGGATGAAATCGTCCGGGATGCGGAAGAAAAGGGCAGTATCCTAGGCGTGCGTCTGGTCCCACGGGACGAGGATGATGAAACCCCTTGGATTATCCCGCCTTCAAGGCGTCGCAAGGAACCACCGATCACGGACCCTCTTCCACAGTCCGTCGAAATCATTCTCGGAGATCAAATTTATATATCAAAGGATATCCTCACGCCGGGGCTATGGAACAGGCTCGTCAGACTGGCAGCCTTCCAGAATCCTGAATTCTACAAGGCACAGGCAATGCGTCTGTCAACCTTCAAGATCCCTCGGCTTGTCGGTTGTGCGGAGGATCATCCCAGACATATCGCTCTTCCCCGCGGTTGCATTGATGACGTTCGACAACTTTTTTCGGATTTGCGAATCGAAACCCTCATTCGCGATGAAAGGTATTCTGGAACACCTTTGACCGTTCCTTTCCAAGGGAAGCTTCGCGACGACCAGGTTGCGGCTGCAGCAACGATGGCTGCCCATGAAACGGGAATTCTCGCTGCAACCACGGCTTTCGGCAAGACCGTGATCGGTGCGTGGCTCATTGCCAAGCGCGGTGTTAATACCCTGGTCGTGGTGCATCGCCGGCAATTGATGGACCAATGGGTGGAGCGACTTGCAGGATTTCTGGGTCTTCCTGCAAAATCCATCGGCCGGATTGGCGGCGGAAAGAAGAAACCGACCGGAATTCTGGATGTCGCGGTCATCCAGAGCCTCGTGCGAAAGGATGTGGTCAATGACCTGGTTGGGGAATACGGCCATCTCGTTTTTGACGAATGCCATCATTTGTCAGCCCAGAGTTTCATTCAGGTGGCTCGAAAGGCGAAGGCAAAATTCATCACCGGTCTGTCGGCCACTGTCACGCGCAAGGATGGCCAACACCCGGCCATTTTCATGCAGTGCGGCCCGATTCGTTTTCGGGTCGATGCTCGTGCCCAGGCTCGGGAACGGCCATTCACCCATTCCGTCTTCGTCCGCCCCACCGGATTTCGCCCGATCAAGCCACCCGATCCGGATCCCAGAATCCAGTTTCATGACCTTTATGACGAGTTGCTGTTGGATGGCTCCCGGAACCGGCTCATCCAGGAGGACATTCTGAATTCGATTGGCGAAGGACGTTCTCCGTTGGTATTGACCGAGCGCCAGGAGCATCTCGATGAATTGGCCCGCCGTCTGGAAGGAAAAATCCCGCATTTGATCGTCCTCCATGGCGGAATGGCTCGCAAGGAGCTGAAATCCATCCAGGCGCGGTTGAAAGAAATTCCCCAGGACCAGAAACGCGTTGTGCTTGCCACAGGACGATTCATTGGAGAAGGGTTCGACGATTCGCGATTGGATACTCTTTTCCTGACCCTTCCCGTTTCCTGGCGTGGAACCATTGCTCAGTATGCGGGACGATTGCATCGGTTGAATGACAGGAAGCGTGAGGTTCGCGTGTATGACTATGCCGATCTCGATGTGCCCATGTTATCGAGGATGTTCGATCGGCGTTGCCGTGGATATGAGGCCATCGGATACTCGATTCTGCTGCCTGCCAGTGCAGTTCCGGGATGGCCAACAGATGTTCCTCTCCCCGTAGATCCTGAATGGAAGAAGGAGTATGCCGCAAGCGTTCGCCGGCTTGTCCTGGACGGGGTTGATTCACCCTTGGCCAATCTGTTTGTCCTCGCAGCCCGTCATCAGGCTGAGGAAATTACAATCGAGTTGTCCCGACAAATGAAGCCGGTTTCCAAAGGAGAGGAGTCGCGGGCCCGAAGTTTCACCGAAGCGTTTCTTTATCGGCGCCTCGAAACACTGCCTCAAACCCGTGGCCGGTTCCACCTGAACCTTGTGTTACCAATTCCATTTGATGGAAACGGCTTCATGGAAGTCGATCTGGTGTGCGCGGAAGCCCACCTGGCAATCGAATTGGACGGTCCCCACCATCTTTCCGGGCCAGATGCTTACCGCAGGGACCGCCGGAAGGATGCATTACTGCAGGAAAATGGGTTCTTCGTCTTGAGGTTTCTGGCTGAAGACGTTGGAAAACACCTCGATGATATTCTCGACATGATTCACCGTGTCATGGCCCACCGGCGTCAGAATACCAATATACCCAACCTCGAGGTTCCTTAGCACACTTCAGGATAAAGTTTCGGGGGGCTCTATACCACCCGCAGGCGGGAAGAAACCCGGACCAGTCGGCCTCCCGAGTCACTTGCGGTTCGGTTTTGCTTTTGCCCGATGGCTGGTTCTGCCGTAG
>JAKJFL010000331.1:0-4490 GCA_022704935.1 Candidatus Rifleibacteriota bacterium | reverse complement strand
GTGCGCTATACGAACGCCACGGCGTAAGAGAATACTGGGTCGTGCACCCTGACGACCGTCTTGTCTATATGTATCGCCGGCTTCCCGACGGTCGATTCGGCTCCGCCGACATCGTCGCAGCCGAAACCGAAGACGGCAAACCGACGATTCTTTCCACGCCGCTGTTTCCCGGCCTTGCCATCGATCTGGGCCGTGTATTTCCGCCGCTCCCACCCCGCGTCCTTCGAGAGGGCCCGCCCCGCTATCTCTGATGAGATTTCCCCGGTGAAAGGACCACAACGCATGTCGGATACCCGCAAACTTCCGAAAAATGATATGAGCACCTATGGTGACTATCTAACCTGGTCTGACAACAAGCGTTGGGAGATCATCGACGGTGAAGCGTTCGATATGACTCCGGCGCCGACGCCGATCCATCAGGAAATTCTGAGTAATCTCCATGCACTTCTGTGGAATTATTTGCGTGGCAAACCTTGTAAAGTGTATCCGGCCCCCTTCGATGTTCGCCTTCCGAACGGCAAGGAGGCCGACGAAAAAATCAGAACCGTTGTGCAACCTGACATTCTCGTCGTTTGTGACGAGAAAAAAATCGACGCACGCGGCATTCGAAGTGCACCGGACATCGTTGTCGAAATCACCTCGTTATCGACCGCATCACGTGACCATATTCTCAAACGACGCCTCTATGAGAAACATCATGTGAAGGAATACTGGCTGATAGACCCGGCAAACCGGATTGCGTTTCTCTATCGCCTGACATCGAGTGGGACATTCGGGAATGTCGAAACATTGAATGACGAGGATACCCTCACAACCCCCGTTCTCCCGGGCTTGTCGATCGATTTGAAAGACGTCTTTCCCAGTCAGCCCAAACGAATCGTCCGTGAACCTCCAAAAAAATATCGGGCATAATACATATGAAACGCGTACCGTTCGACTCCCCCTATTCACAAGGTTTTATTCGCGGTGCTGTGGCCGTGCCCGTCGTGCATTTGGCGGATCCGGCCGCCAATCTTGCTGAAACGCTCGTTCTCGTTCGACGAGCCCACGACGAGTGCGCAGCTATCGTCGCGTTCCCTGAACTTGGTTTGACCGGCTACAGTTGCGAAGACCTGTTCCAGCAGGCCGCACTGCTGGATGCCGCCGACGAAGCCGTCGCCGGCGTGCGGGATGCCTCACGCGGGCTGATGCCGGTACTGATCGTGGGAGCGCCGGTGCGCGCCGACGGCCGCCTGTTCAATGCCGCGATCGTCATCCATGACGGTCGGATCCTGGGCGTCGTGCCCAAGAGCTACCTGCCTAATTATAGAGAGTTCTATGAAAAGCGTCAGTTCAGCGCCGCGCGGCAGGCGATACGCGACGAGATCGAACTTTGCGGCGATCGTGTGCCGTTCGGCACCGACCTGTTGTTCGAAGCTCGCGCGACAGGAAACTGGCGACTTACCGTTTCGACATTCACTCTCGCGGTGGAAATCTGCGAAGACCTCTGGTCGCCGATTCCGCCCGCCACGTTCGCCGCCCTCGCCGGCGCGACCGTCGTCGCCAACCTGTCGGCAAGCAACGCGACGATCGGCAAGGGCGAATATCGCAGGCTTCTCGCCGCATCGCAGACCGGCCGCTGTCTTTCCGCGTATCTCTACGCGGCCGCCGGTCCCGGCGAATCGACCACCGACCTTGCCTGGGATGGCCACGGCATGATCTGGGAAAACGGCCGCCTCCTCGCCGAAACCTCGCGGTTTTCCCGGGGTGGCGAACTCGCCATCGCCGACATCGATATCGAACGCCTCCTGCTCGAGCGCCAGCGCGTCACGACGTTCGCCGACACGGCCGCCGATCACAAGGACCGTCTCCGGATGCGCCGCATCGGATTTCCGTTCGCCGTTCCCCAACAGCCGCTGGCATTGCGGCGTGACGTCGATCGGTTTCCCTTCGTGCCCGGCAACCCGGCCGACCGCGACCACCGGTGCGAAGAGGCATACGCCATACAGGTGCAGGGCCTGGAGCAGCGGCTCCGCAGTTCCGGCATCGGGAAGCTCGTCATCGGCATCTCCGGTGGCCTCGACTCGACCCAGGCGCTGATCGTTGCGGCCCGCACCATGGACCGGCTGGGCCTGCCGAGAACGAATATTTTGGCATATACAATGCCCGGATATGCCACGAGCGACCGCACCCTGTCGAACGCGCGTGATCTGATGCGCGTCATGGGCGTGACGGCCGGCGAGATCGACATCAGGCCGTCCTGCGACCAGATGCTC
Source organism: Candidatus Rifleibacteriota bacterium (assembly GCA_022704935.1). Classification (GTDB taxonomy): domain Bacteria; phylum Muiribacteriota; class Ozemobacteria; order Ozemobacterales; family Ozemobacteraceae; genus MWAR01. The sequence goes on along the minus strand of JAKJFL010000331.1, from coordinate 2,235 downwards.
CGCGATCTCGGCCATGCCGCGGCCGAAGGCAAGCCGGCGTATGACGTCACGTTTGAGAATGTCCAGGCGGGCGAACGCACCTCGCACCTGTTCAGGCTCGCCAACATGCACGGGGCGCTGGTTCTCGGCACGGGCGATCTGAGTGAGCTCGCGCTGGGCTGGTGCACGTACGGCGTCGGCGATCACATGTCGCATTACAACGTGAACGCCTCGGTCCCCAAGACCCTCATCCGACACCTGATCGGCTGGGTCGCCTCGTCGGGCGAGTTCGGCCGCGATGCGAGCCACCTTCTGAACGACATTCTCTCGACCGAGATCTCCCCCGAGCTCGTCCCTCCCCCGGCCGGCGCCGAGCCAACCGACAAGCCCCACCAGCGCACCGAGGACGTCATCGGTCCCTACGAACTCCAGGATTTCAACCTCTACTACGTCTCCCGCTTCGGCTTCCCTCCAGCCAAGATCGCCTGGCTCGCCTGGAGTGCCTGGCGCGACGCAGCCAAGGGCGTCTGGCCCCCCGGCATCCCCGAAAACGAACGTCACGCCTATTCCCTCGAAGACATCCGCCACTGGCTTGCCGTCTTTCTCCGCCGCTTCTTCGGATCCTCCCAGTTCAAGCGCAGCTGCGTCCCGAACGGCCCCAAAGTCGGCTCCGGCGGCTCCCTCTCCCCTCGCGGCGACTGGCGCGCCCCCAGCGACGGTTCCCCCGCTCTCTGGCTCGATGTTCTCGCGAATTATTCCCCAGAGAAATAGCTTCTACCAGGCCACTTAATTGATCTACATGGAGAACTATTGTATGGCACATCCTCTTGAATCACCTCGAACGAAATTCACCTTCGGGGATGCTCTCACATGGCCCGAAGATGAGCGCTGGGAACTGATTGACGGTCAGGCGTATGCCATGACACCGCCGAACAGGTGGCATTCACTCGTTTCAACCAATCTTGCAGGTTTTCTCATCAATCACTTTCGCGGCAGCCCATGCGAGGTACATATCGGTAATTTTGGAATCAGGCTTCCAAAAGGCGAGGAGGCAGATGAAGAAGTCAACACGCTGGTTATCCCAGATCTTGTCGTTGTCTGCGATCATTCGAAGCTCGACGAGCGCGGGTGTCGCGGGGCCCCGGAATTGATCGTCGAAATTCTGTCCCCTTCGACAGCCGCTCACGACCAGCTCCGCAAACTGAACCTGTATGAAAAACACGGCGTGAAGGAATACTGGATCATTTCGCCTGACGGCATCCTGATGGCATTCACCCTAAAATCCGAAATGCGCTATGGCCGCCCCGACATTCTCGATCGAACGATGAAGCTGAAAAGCCAGCAATTTCCCGGCCTCGAAATCGACCTCGACCAGGTCTTTCCCCCCGAGCCGCCAAAAGTCGTGCGGCAAAGTCCGGCGTCGTATGTCGCAACGCCGGCCGAACAGAAGTCCCGCCGAAAACGCACATGAAAATCTGGATCACCGGCTGTAATGGAATGCTGGGCAAGGAACTCGGAGAGGCAGCTTCGCGCGCCGCTCTTCCCTGGATAGGATCGGATCGCGACGTCGACATCACGAATCCCGACGCCATCGATCGTTTCGCGGCAGAGCACCGCCCGACATGGCTGGTCAACTGTGCTGCCTATACGGCCGTCGACAAAGCCGAATCCGAGCCCGAGACTGCACGAAAATTGAATGCCGACGGCCCCGGCAATCTCGCCCGTCTTGCGCACCGGCTCGGAATTCCTCTGGTGCATTTCTCGACGGATTATGTGTTCGACGGCTCCGGCAATCGCCCATGGAACGAGGGGGACCGCCCCGCCCCGCTTTCCGTTTACGGACGCACCAAGCTGGAAGGGGAGAAATGCATCGCCGAATCGATGAACAGGTTCTTCCTGTTCCGCATCAGCTGGTTGTATGGCCAGCACGGACCGAATTTCGTCCGCACCATTCTTCGCCTGCTTCGAGAAAAAGAAAGCCTTCGCATCGTCTCGGATCAGACCGGCTCGCCGACCTGGACGATGACCCTGGCCGAAAACCTTGTCCGCCTCATCGCACGAAACGATGACCGATATGGCATCTACCACTACGCCGACGACGGCGTCATCTCCTGGCACGAATTCGCCACGGCAATCCGCGACGAGGCCCTGCGTCTGGGCCTGATCACGAAGTCCGTCCCGATCGAACCGATCCCGACCGAAGCCTACCCACTCCCGGCCGCACGTCCCAGAAATTCGGCCTTCGACAAATCGAAA
>JAKJFL010000330.1:0-4493 GCA_022704935.1 Candidatus Rifleibacteriota bacterium | reverse complement strand
CTGACGATGACACACCCGCTTATCATCCGCGCTGGCTACAAGGAAGAACTGGTGCTCGACGTGCATCGGCAGAAATCGACGAACAAGATTCTCGGCATGACTTTTACAGACGACGATGAAAGCCGCTATTCCATCGGAAAAACTTTTCTGGACATCACCGCGGAAAAAGCCTTCTACTGCAAACCCGTCATCACCGTCGGCTCCTACCAGGGGATCGGCGAAAGCAAATATATCAGGAAATTCGTCTTCGACGGTCTTTGGCAAAAGGTCGGGTTGAGCGGCCAAGTCATCACCGCCAGGCTCGGTTGTCAGAAAACGAACGACGACTACCTGCCTTCCTCAGATCAGTATTACCTTGGTGGGCTGACAAGCGTTCGAGGCTACAACGAAAGCGTGATCGGGGGCGATTCCGGGATGAACGTGAAGCTCGATTACCAGTTCCTGGTTCACGGAGCAAAAAAGACGCATCTGTTCACGTTTTACGACTGGGGAAGAATCTACGGAAAAAGCCTGCTTTCGACGCGGATGATCCATGCTTCCGGTGTCGGCTGCAAACATACGTTCACCAATGACTCGCAGATCGTCCTGACGCTTGGTTTCCCCTTCGTGAAGAAGATCGGTGACGAGACGATTTCCTCGAGGAAATGGGATATATCGCTCAATTTTGCGTTTTAATCTGAATGGAGGATGATGATTGTGAATCCAAAGGCTGAAAAATTCTCGTCGATGCTCAAGGAAAACAAGATCTCGGTGTTCGCGGAAGAGCATCTCAAAGATGAGCTGCACACGTCCCTGTTCCGCTCGGGGATGGAAATCGAAGGACAGCGTCTCCCGATCGTCGTCATCATCGACGACAGCATCTTCGTGATCTGCCGTATTCTCGTTGCAGGAAAATGCATCAACGAAGCGAACAGGGCCGGCGTGAATGATTTCCTGAACAAGCTGAACGCGAGTTACAAGTCGTTCAAATACTTCGTGACCGAAGGCGGTGAAATCGTGATGGATATTTGTCTTCCGACAACCGTCGAGCAGTTCGAGCCGAACATGGTCCGCGCTCTCATCGACCTGAGCATCAAAAACTGGGAAGAAAACTACCGAGCGCTCATGAAGATCGTCTGGGGAGCGGAAGCTTCCATGAGCAATTCCGCGAAAGCCTGACTCCGGATATATACAAAATAACCGCCGGGCAGATGCCCGGCGGTTATTTTGTATAGATAAGTCTATTATTTCTGGAGGTTTTCGGCCTGCCGGAGGGCGGCGGCTTCCTTGATGAGCTTCATACCAGCCTGGCTGCCGCCATTTTCGATGGCGATCGAGAGGGCGCGGAACTCGCCGTCATCGAGGCCCTGGCAGCGCAGGACGAGCGAGCGGGCGAGAGGAGCGGCAAGCGGGGAGACCTGCTGCACGCCGACGAGGGCGACTTCGGCGGAGAGGGCACGGTCGTAGGCGGCGAAGGCGGCTTCCATCGAGGAGGTCTCGAGGACCTTCTTGATGCACTCGACGGCGTCGAAGCGGCCGGAGCCGAACTTGTTGTCCTTGCCGGCGGCGCCGAGGTCGATCGCGGTGGATTCGGCCAGGCTGCGGACCTGCTCGATGGTGAGCTTCGGGTTCGCCTGGAGCATCAGGGCGACGAGGCCGGCGACGTGCGGGCAGGCCATCGAGGTGCCCATGTTGGAGACGGTGCCGTCGCTGGTGTTGCAGGAGATGACGCCGTAGCCGGGGGCGGCGATGTCGGGCTTCACGAGGGTCTGGCCGTCCCAGACGACCGGGCCGACGCTGCTGAAGTAGGCGATGGTGTCATCCTTCTTGGTGGCGGCGACGGCCCACGAGTGCGGGAACCCGCCGGGCGTGCCGACCTTGCCGGAGGGGCCGTTGTTGCCGGCGGCGAACACCGGAACCATGCCGGCGGTCACCCAGGCGTTCACTGCATCCCAGAAGCCCTTGTCGGTGGAATCGTCAGAACCCCAGGAGTTGCTGACCAGAAGGGGCGCATCATTTGTTTCGGGATTGCCGTCGGGATCCATGATCCACTGCATGGCCTGCAGCAGCCAGGCGTCTTCGGCGCCGCCCTGTTTGTCGAACACCTTGGCGACGATGAGGCGGGCGCCCGGAGCAACGCCGAGGCCGTTTCCACCGGCGATGGTGCCGGCGGTGTGCGAGCCGTGGCCCTGATCGTCATAAGCTTCTGGCTTGGCGGCGGGGGTGAAATCCTTGAACGCGATGACCTTGCCCTTCAGGGCGGGGTGAGCGGCGGCGGCGCCGGTGTCGAGGTGGCCGACGACGATGCCGGAACCGTCGATGTTGTAATCTTTCCAGACTTCGGGGGCGCGTACCTTCACGATGTTCCAGACAGGGGCCGCATCCTCACGCACGACGCGGGTCGAGGGCCGCGGGTCGATCCATTTCTTATACTCGACAGGCTTCACGGAAGCGACGTTGTCGAGACTTTCAATGGCCTTGAGGTCAGCCTTCGAGGCTTTAACGACAGCGCCGTTCACGTTCCAGAGAGGCGTGACGGAGTCACCCTTTTTGCCGATCTTCCTCTGAAGCAGATCGATGTTCGATTTGTTCGCTTTCTGAAGTCCGCGCACGACCTGTTCGTGACTGCCGGTCTGAACGCTCTTCGTCGTCTTGAAAAAAACCAGATATTTGCCGGGAACGACGTCCGCGAACGCGGGTCCGCCGGCGACGAACGTCGCAAGAGCAATGGCCAGAGAGCTGAGAACCTTCTTCATCTTGTACACTCCTTACTCAATTCTCATTAGGACATTTCTCAATGATAGCATCGAAAGAAGAGAATCAACAAAGAGAAATGTTCGGTTATCGATTGTTGCAGGCGAATCACGATTGTCGTATGTAGGTGCGGGTTTCAAACCCGTCCCTACAGAACATTTCTTGGGTAATGTCGTGAAATGCGCCAGAAGGTGTCGATACGGCATGACTGTTGTATAATATGGTCGTGCATATCGTCGGATTGGTTGTATTCGCTGTTCTTCACGGGTATTTCGCGGCATGGCTGGCGGTCTGGATGCTGTTTTACCCGCGTGAGCCGCGTTATCTGGGAAAATGTCGCATTCCCTTCACCCCCGGCCTTCTGCCGTCTTCGCGCAAAACTCTCGAGATCGCGATCGCCGAAGCAGTCTCTACCCAGCTTCTCCGGCCCGAGATTCTCGAGGAATCGGCGATCAGGCAGGGACTTCCCCGGCTCATCCGGTCGGCGCTTCCCGAGCATCTCGACGACCTTTCCAACGATCCTGAATTTCAGGAGATGCTGTCGCAGGGCGTGGCGCAGGCGGTCAAGGAGTATCTCCGGTCGAAGAGCGGGCTGAAATCCGAGCTTGAGGACAATGCCATGGTTCCTTTCGGAAAAGTGGCGGGTATCACGATCGACGGCATTCTATCGGCGCTCTGGATGCATCTCGAGGCGACGGTTGATCGGTTGTGTCGCTCGAACCGTTTCCGCGAGGCGATGAAAGAGTCTGTCCGCAAGTTGTCCACGGAACTGAAGACCGACGGAACGCCGGTTGCCGTGAAAGTCGAGACGATGGCAGGCCGGATGCTCGGTGCAGCCATGAATTCCCTCGACGTGAGGGCGATCGTCATCGAACGGCTGGGCTCTCTCTCGAACGAAGAGATCGAGAAACTTGTACACCTCACGGCCGGCAGGCACCTACAGTCGATCAAGAACGTCGCGGCCGTGATCGGCGTACTCTTCGGACTGCTCTCTGCGCTTCTGTTCGGATGATTTTCGCGCAAAAAATATTTGCGCAAGGGCACAGGCCGATCGGCATCTTCTACAATTCCCAAACCCGCATTGGAAGGGCGTAAAAAAAGTTCCCACCCCCCCTTGCGCGAACCCCGTCGGTCGTGGTGTAATCTTACCCGGTTCGGTCGTCCGGTTCAAAAGACACCGGGCCGGAAAAATTCCCTCGATACAAGCACCAGGCGGCTTTTTGCTTCAGATGCAAAGATCACCGTCGGGGCTCTTTACGTCTCAGAAACATCGTTATCTGGTGCACGGGGCGGTGGAACGATCATCAGAAATCTGACAACGCGTCGGTTGTGACCGGCGGCAGAAATTACCGTTACAGGATCGGGAGCGAGGCAGCATGAAGCAGGGGCGGGAACTGCAGTACATCGTTGGGCGTGATGGCGTCAAGAAGGCGTTCGATCCGGAACGCATCCGGTCGGCGATCGAGCGCGCCGGCAAGGCGACGGGCGAGTTCGGGTCGGTCGATTCGGCCCGCATGGCGAGCCAGGTCGTCAACGTTCTGGCTCATCGGCACCAGACGGGCACTCCGACGGTCGAAGAGGTACAGGATGTCGTAGAGCACATTCTCATCGCGAACAACTACCTCCAGACGAACCGCTCGTACATCGTCTATCGCGAGCAGCACAAGCATATGCGCGAGGGCAAGCGCAGCTTCGTAGACGTCGTCAGCTCCATCAACGAGTATCTCGGCCAGCAGGACTGGCGTGTCAAGGCGAACGCC
>JAKJFL010000329.1:0-4493 GCA_022704935.1 Candidatus Rifleibacteriota bacterium | reverse complement strand
CCCCTGCCGCCGAATTCGAAGTCGATGTACCGGCGTTCTTCCATCCGATTCATTTCGACAATATGGGGGAAACCGTCATCAACAAGTTCTCCCTGTTCGATCTCGACGGAACGACGGTTCTCGACAACCGGCCGACCGGTGAAGATATTCGATATCTTTTCCGGCAACCTTCGACGGCCACGGCGAAATACACCGTCAACCTGGAGGTCAGCGATAACGCCCGCGGCTGGCCATCCAATCCACGTGATCCGTTCAATACGGCTATTTCGGACAGTACGACGAAAAACACGCGCAGTCTGACGTTGCAGCTCGATGTATACGCTTCAAGGCTCGATATTCGCGTGATCGATCGTTCCAATCAGGGAAAATGACGGATGGACAACGTTCGATTCCGAGGCGGAAAAACCGGCGTGACCCTCGTAGAGATCGTCTGTGCATTTCTGATCTTCACGATCGCCACGCTGGCCGCCTCGGGATTGCTCAGCTTCGGGCATCGCGGAACGCAGAAGGATTTCCGGATGGTGGGCGCCATCGATATTCTTGCGGATCGCATGAACCGGCTGTCGCTGATACCGTATGCGAGCTTGACGACGAGCATTACCACCGAACCGACGACGTTTTCCAACGACGGAGCCGTGAATGTCAATCTCTGGAGCGTTCCCTACGGCCTGGCGAGCTATACCCGCGCAGGGAACTTCAACGTGGATTTCGTTTTGAGCCATCAGCCGGTCACATTCGGCGTGCAACCCTTCAACATCATGTCCTCGGCCGGATATGCTTCGAGTACTCCCACGACCTTTGCCTTCGACACATACCAGCCCTCCTATCAGGTGTATGATGGAGCGAATGCGACGCGTCCCTATCAGGTGATCAAGTATATCGTGACGGTCAAATGGACCGAACCGAATGGGAAGCCCCGATCGGTGCAGGCGGTCAGTTTCGTTGCGAATCTTCAGGGGGCCTTCTGATGACACGTTCGAGGCGAATGTTGCCGGCGAGGGGTGGCATGGCGATCGTGATCGTTCTGGTATTCTCGCTGACGCTGTTGGTTCTTGGAAGCGCGTATATCAAAACCTTCACGACCACCAAACCCGTCAATCCGAAGATGCTCGAGCGGCTGCAAGCGGATTTTTTCGCGCAGGGGATCGCTCAGATCGCGATGCTCAAATTCAAACGTTTCCCCGCCGACTTTTATCATGCCTACATCCATGCCCAGGCCGGCCTGACGAATATCACGCCAACGCCGCTGGCGCGGTTTCACGGCGGAAACAACACCCCTCTGCAGGATTATCGACCCGGAGGAGTCAGCATCGGCGCCCCGGTCCCTGTCGCTACTTATTCGACTATATATAATATGATTTCATATAAGGGTTATAACCGAGACGCTCTGGAAGTGCGCGTGTCGGTCACGGTCGGGACGGTTCAGCAAAATTATGTCATGACGGTCGATGCCAGCCGTACGAGATTGTTGTGACGACAGGGATGGACGAGTCATGGAACGGGTGAAAGCGCGCATCGGGTTCACGCTGGCGGAAGTTCTCATCGCATGCGGCGTGATGAGCCTCCTGTTGCTGGCGTTGTTCGGGGTGTTCAGAAGCGGTTCCAGCGGCTTCAGCGTCGGCCAGTGGCAGATTCAAACGCAGAAAAAAGCCCAGTTGTTCCTGGTTCAGCTGCGAGAGCTGCTCGAAAAGGCCAACAATGCAGAAGCATATTTTTCCGGAATGACGCCAACCATTACCACATTGCCGATAAACGTGAAAACGGAATTTCATAATGCCGTAACGCCCCTGACGGAATCGACGGGACTTCTGTATTTTTCCGTCACGACCGCATACAGTGCGAGCAATGATTTGATCGGAGCGCCGGAAAACCGTGGCACGTGGTCGGGCGTCTCCCTCGCGGCGACGAATGACAGCGAGGGGATCGGATACAAGCTGATACTGACACGCTCAGGTACCGCGGCCGATCATATTCGATGCGGGCCGCCCTACTCGGAAGCCCTTGCCGGAGCGAATTTCGATGCGGAAGCGGCTTCGCGCCGCGTTGTGATCGAGCTTGGAAATGTCCAGAGCATCGGATTCAGCGATGCCGAGCAGGGAACGGTCGAAATCACGATCGTTCTGAGTAGGAACTTCGGCGGAAACAGAACCGCCGTCGTCAGGGAGTCTGTTCGGGCAAAGCTGCTCAACGGCGACATGGAGTTGACCAACAGTTCGTTTTGACCTTTTTCGGCTTTGACGGAAACCGTTGGAAGTTCCTTGCATCCACCTTGTGCGCATGGCTACCCCGCGAGTGCTGCGTTCCGTTCTGTTGAACGGCGAAAGCGTGTGGTAATATATGGCAGTTTTCATTCACCCTGCGCCGGGAGGAATCATGCACAAGTCCATCAACAAAGAAGCGATCGAAGCGATCATCCGGACGGAGCACCATGATCCGTTTCAGATCCTCGGTCTGCACATCGTCGAGGAAAAGGGAAAAAAGGCGGTCGTGGTTCGGGCTTTTCTCCCCGATGCGGTCAAGGCATGCGTCATCGATGCGCGGCATGGCGACCAGTTCCCGATGGAGAAACTCCATGACAAGGGCTTTTTCGAGGCGGTGATCCCCGCCCGGCAGGACGTCTTCCCATACCGGCTGGCGACAGAGTATGCCAACGGAGCGACGAGCGAATTCCACGATTCCTACGCGTTCCTTCCAACACTTGGCGAGATGGATTTGTATCTGTACAACGAGGGCAACCACCACTCGGTGTACGAAAAACTCGGCGCGCACGAGTGCGTGATGAAATACCACGACCAGATGATCGGCGGCGTCGGATTCGCCGTGTGGGCGCCGAATGCACGCCGCGTCAGCGTCATCGGCGATTTCAACCACTGGGATGGCCGGAGGCACCTGATGCGCTCGCTCGGCAGTTCGGGCATCTGGGAGATCTTCATCCCAGGCCTCCAGGCCGGGCAGAACTACAAATTCGAGATCAAAACCAAGCACGGAAGCATGGTCGAGAAGGCCGATCCCTACGCCTTTTACGCGGAAGTGCGGCCGAAGACGGCGAGTAAAATATATAATATCAATGGTTATGAATGGAATGACCACGATTGGATGACCCGCCGGCCGGGCCGCAACTGGCGCAAGGAGGCGGTTTCCGTTTACGAGGTGCACCTGGGCTCGTTCATGCGTGTCTGCGAAGAGGGCAACCGCTTCCTGAACTACCGCGAACTGGCGCACAAACTGGCCGACTACGTGAAACGGACCGGCTACACGCACGTCGAGCTGCTTCCCGTGACCGAACATCCGCTCGACATTTCGTGGGGCTACCAAGTGACCGGCTTTTTCGCCCCGACCAGCCGGTTCGGCAGCCCGAAGGATTTCATGTATTTCGTTGACTATTTACACCAGCAGGGGATCGGCATCATCCTCGACTGGGTGCCGGCGCACTTCCCGAAGGATTGGCACGGCCTCGCGCAGTTCGACGGCACGGCGCTGTATGAACACGAAGACCCCCGCCAGGGCGAGCACAAGGACTGGTCGACGCTTATCTTCAACTTCGGCCGCAGCGAGGTCAAGAATTTCCTGATCAGCAGCGCTCTGTTCTGGCTCGACAAGTATCATATCGATGGCCTGCGGGTCGACGCCGTCGCTTCAATGCTGTATCTCGACTACTCCCGCAAGGCCGGCGAGTGGGTGCCGAACAAATACGGCGGCCGCGAGAATCTCGAGGCGATCGAGTTCTTGAAATACCTGAACAGCATCACCTACCAGCAGTTCCCCGGCATCATGATGATCGCCGAGGAGTCGACGGCGTTCGCCGGCGTCAGCAAGCCGTGCGACCAGGGCGGCCTGGGCTTCGGCTTCAAGTGGAACATGGGCTGGATGCACGACACGCTGACATATTACTCCAAGGACCCGATCTACCGGCGGTATCACCACAACAACCTCACCTTCCCACTGATCTACGCGTTCCATGAGAACTTCATCTCTGTGCTGTCACACGACGAGGTCGTCCACGGGAAGGGCTCGCTGATCGGGAAGATGCCCGGCGATTTCTGGCAGAAGTTCGCGAACCTGCGTTTGTTGCTGGCCTTCATGTGGACGATGCCGGGCAAGAAGCTCCTGTTCATGGGCTGCGACATCGGCCAGTGGAACGAGTGGAACTGCAACCAGAGTCTCGACTGGCATCTGCTGGGTTTCGAATCGCACGCCGGCCTGAACCGGCTGATGGCGCATCTCAATCACCTGTACCGGTCCGAACCTGCCCTGCACCAGAACGATTGCGAGGACAGGGGATTCGAGTGGATCGACTTCCAGGATGCCGATTCCAGCGTCATCAGCTGGGTCCGGAAGGGCGACAACCCCGACGAGTTGATCGTGATGGCGGCGAACATGACGCCGGTGCCGCGTATGAACTACCGCATCGGGCTTCCCGTCGGCGGGTATTACCGTGAAGTGCTGAACACCGACTCGGCGATGTATTTCGGGTCGAATATCGGCAATTTCGG
>JAKJFL010000328.1:0-4497 GCA_022704935.1 Candidatus Rifleibacteriota bacterium | reverse complement strand
GGCGCCCGCCGGCCGCCCTGGCTGGGGCTTGGAGAAAACCGATGGTTCGGCACGATGCTTCTCGCCATTCTCCTGACCCAGGCGGCCATCGTCCAGTGGGGTGGCACCCTGTTCCGGACCGTGCCGCTCTCCCTTACGGAATGGGCCGCACTGATCGTCGGAACATCCCCACTCCTCATTGTCGGCCGCGCGCTCGGCTATCCGGGTCTCCGGCGACGGACGGGCTGAAAACGGCTCACTCCGTTTTGGAGAGCCCGGCAAGAGGCAATGGAGTCACCCGTTTTTTCAGGAGCCCCATGCAGGTCAGGGAAACGGCGACGAACAGGATGCTGAAGCAGACGGCCTGAAGGTCGAAGGGCACCAGCAGAAGTGTCGAGACGAACTCGACGCCGATCAGAACGAGCAGGAATCGGACGACGTTTTCCCTGGCCTGCCACGAACAGAACGCAGCCCCGAGCGGTGCTCCGAAGGCCACGATCGGAGTCGCGCACAGCCACATCGGCAACACGCCGGGAGCGAGGGTTCCCGACACCAGTCTGAACAGGAAGCCGATCGTCGAGATCGACGCCATGAGAACGACGGTCGTTCGTGTGCCGATCCTCTCGTCGATATCGTAGCGCAGACAGAGCACGACGAAGAGCAGCACGTCGGCGCCGCTTCCGACTAGCGAAGAAATCAGCCCTCCCAGGGCGCCGGTCAGGAAAAAGCCCAACCAGCGACGTCCCCGTGGGATATCCACACTACTGAGTATATTTCGATCCCGCCGGTTGGCGTTCCAGAGAAAATACCCGAAGCACAGGGTGAAGAGGGTGAAAACGATCTTCGGATACGGCGGCGGCACCAGCGGCGCAAGCCAGACGAGTCCCGGAATCAGCGTCACCGCGGCCCCGGCGAACGCCCAGCCGAACACGCGCGGAAGCCAGGCATACCCGCTGCGGATGATGATGAGCGCACCGCATGTCATGCCGACGGACTGGATTGCAAGGGCGAAATCGCGCGCGGTATCGGACGGAATATGCAGCAGTTTGGTGAAGACTGGAAAGGCGACCGCCCCGCCGCCCTCCGCAGTGGCCCCCGCGATGAACGATCCCGCCGTCATGGTCAGGGAAACGGGCCAATGGGTCGCGAACAGGCTCATGCACCCTGTCCGGAGCATGAAGACGAGCCAACACGCCAGGACGACCCACGAAAAGAGGAAACGACGCGAGAATATCGTCATCCCACCGCCGGTTCTCGTTTCGAGTGAAAAAACAACTTGATCAGTTCGCTCAGAACGATTGCGAGACACCCGGCCCCGAAGGCAACGGCGAGGTCAGTGAGATGCAGCGAGCCGAACTTGAACAAACTCTTCAGGAAAGGCAGGGACAGACAGAGAACGAGGGCGATGCCGGTCCCGCCGAGCACCCACCACAGCGCCTTGTTCGGCTGGCCGAGCGCGGAGATGAAGTTTTTCTGCAGACACCGGTTGCTCAGGATGAGCCCGAAATTTCCCATAACAAGCGTTATAAAACATGCGGCACGGGCCTCGTCGACGGACCGGCTGACGCCCGACACCACCACATAGGCGATCAGCGAGAGGGCCAGAATGCTGGCGCCCTGCAGGATGCTGTGAACGACGGTGCTTCGGTCGAAGAGCGGCTCGTTCTCGGTGCGCGGCGGCCGGCTCATGATGTTCGGTTCCTCGGCTTCGGCCTCGAACACGATGGAGCAGGCCGGATCGATAAATAGTTCAAGAAATACGACATGGACCGGCAACAGCAGGAGTGGCCACTTCAGGAGAACGGGAAGCAGAGACAATCCCGCGATCGGGATGTGGACGGCAACGATGAAGGACATCGCCTTACGCAGGTTGTCGAAAATGCGACGTCCGAGTCTGACCGCCTGGACGATCGAGGTGAAGTCGTCATCGAGCAACACCAGCGACGACGCCTCGCGGGCGACATCCGTGCCGCGGCCGCCCATGGCGACGCCGATGTGGGCCGCCTTCAGGGCGGGGGCGTCGTTCACGCCGTCGCCCGTCATCGCGACGACGTCTCCGTTCGCCTTGAGAGCCTGCACGAGCCGGAGTTTCTGTTCGGGAACGGCCCGGGCGAAAATCGAAATGTTTCTGATACGGCTCTGGAGAGCCGCATCGTCCATCGCATCGAGTTCGGGACCGGAAATCACGTCCTCGGGATTGACCAGCCCGATCTGGCGCGCGATACTGCGCGCGGTTCCGGGATAATCCCCCGTGATCATGATGACGCGGACACCGGCCGTGAGGCATTCCGCAACGGCGGCCGGCACTTCGGGACGCACCGGGTCTGCGAGGCCGAGCAGCCCGAGAAACTCGAACGTCAGGTCATGCTGGCCGTCCGGAAGCTCCTTTTCGGAAAACGTTCCCCTGGCGACGCCGATGACACGCAATCCCTGATCCGCCAGTGTGTTGATCTGTCCGCGAAGGACCTCCAGATCAGCCTCCGGAAGGTGGCAGAGATCGGCAATCGCTTCGGGGGCACCCTTGGCGGCGAGAATCAGCGTGTCTCCGGAAGGCGACCGCCACACGCGCGACATGGCGAGAAGCTGTTCCGAGAGCGGATATTCGCGCACCAGCGTCCAGTCGCGATGCAGGTGCTCGGTCTTGTCGAGCGTCTTTTTTCCCAGCTCGCACATGGCCTTTTCCATCGGATCGAACGGATCGACGGGGCTGGCAAGGATGCTGAACTCGACGAGTTCGTGAAACGATTCAGGGAGCGAATCAGCCCCATGCTCGACGACATGGATCGAGCTGTCCGTCGACAGGTGCGTGACGGTCATCCGGTTCTGCGTAAGCGTTCCCGTCTTGTCGGTACAGAGAACCGTCGCGGAGCCGAGAGTCTCGACGGCCGGCACGCGTCTCGTCAGAACGTTCCGGTGCGACATGCGCCATGCGCCAAGCGCGAGGAAGATCGTGAGAACGACCGGAAACTCTTCGGGAAGCGTCGCCATGGCGAGGGTGAGGCCGGCCAGGAATCCCTGTATCCAGTCGCCATGCGTTAGCCCGTAAACGACGACGACGATGACGCAGGAAACAGCGCCGACGATGCCGAAGTTCCGGACGATGCGGCCCGTTTCCCGCTGCAGGCGCGTCTGTTCAGGCGCGAGGCTCTGCAGGGCCTTGCCGATCTTTCCCATCGAGGTGCGAACACCGGTATGAATGATGCGGGCGATTCCCTGCCCCTTGACGACCATCGACCCCGAAAAGACGAAGGGCGTATCGTCACCGCCGGGCTGCCCCATGTCGGTTGCGGATACGTCAGCCCGCTTTCGCACGGGAACGGATTCGCCGGTGAGAAGCGACTCATCGGTCGAGAGGTTGACGGAATGGAGGATGACGCCGTCGGCCGGGACGCGATCGCCCTCGGACAGAAGGACGATATCGCCCTGGACGACGTCACGGCCGGCGATTCGCTCCTGGGCGCCGTTGCGAATGACCAGCGCGCGGGGACTCGAAAGGTTGCGAAGGGCTTCGAGGGCGTTTTCCGTGCGTTGTTCCTGGTAGAACGTGATGCCCATGATGACGAACACGAAGCCGAGAAGCATCAGGGCTTCCTCGATGTCGCCGAGCACCAGGTAGAGGGCACCGCAAAAGATCAGCAACAGGAACATCGGTTCGCGGACGACCTCCGCGGCGATGTCGAGCAGGCCGCGCTTTTTCGCCAGTGGGAGCTCGTTCGGCCCCCAGCGCTCGAGCGATTCGAGAACCTCTTCGGAGGAAAGACCTCGGATGTTTGCCGGATCGAAGGGGGGTGGTACGTTCATGGCACAGGTCTCCAGTCGTGTAATGTTCAGCTGAACAGCTGGGGCCGGTCACGGCGTCCTGTGGTAAAACCACACGGGCATTGTGCACGAGCGGAATTTTATAGTCAATAGTATCGCTTTTCCTTTAACGTCCATATCGGCGAAGCCGTGACACAACGCATGCAATTGCATGTCGGAGGGATCGTGATCCGCCCGGACTCCCCATGATGACGCATGCGAGATATTTTTTGATCCGGCGACTTTGCGATGAATTATCCCGGGTTCGTTGCCGTAGCGGTTTGGCCGACATATAATGCAAACAATCAGCTACCAATCGAAGGGAAAGTGATATGAGCGAACGAACGAACAGAACGAGGCTGACAGCGCTCTTGCTGGTGATTTCGCTACCTGTGTTCATCCTTTCGGGTACCCTGCAGGCAGCCGCGGTCGGTCAATCGGAGGGCGTTGCCGCTGCCGAAGCCGCTTTTCTCAAGAAACATTCGGTCGTTCCCCGCGATCTGTACAAGCTCGCTCATGAAGCGTTCACGGCGGGCAAGGTGGATGAAGCTCGCCTGTATGCCCTGCGTATCTTCTTCGATGGATTTCGCAGCAGCAATCTGCTCGACCTGCTCGGCGGCATCGAACTCAAGGCTGGCCAGCCCCTCCTGGCTGGCGAGTGGCTCAGAAAATCTCTCTGTCTGAACCAGGACGACCCCACGGCCCGCAAGCTCCTCGCCC
>JAKJFL010000327.1:0-4501 GCA_022704935.1 Candidatus Rifleibacteriota bacterium | reverse complement strand
CCCGACGTGCTGTTCCTTTCCGAAGCGTTCACCAGGCCGAAGGTGATGAAGGCCCTCGCGAAACTCGGTTTTTCGCAGTCGTATTCGTATTTCACCTGGCGCAACTTCAAACAGGAGATCGTCGAGTATTTCACCGAGTTGACGACGTACCCCGTCGCGGAATACATGCGGGTGAACCTTTTCGTCAACACGCCGGACATCTTTCCGACGTTCCTCCAGAAAGGCGGCAGGGCGGCGTACAAGATCAGGGCCGTGCTGGCGGCGACTCTTTCCTCGGTATACGGCATTTTCCAGGGCTTCGAGTTGTGCGAAGGCGAGCCGATTCCGGGCAAAGAGGAATACATGCATTCGGACAAATACGAGATCCGGTTCCGCGACTGGAACAAGCCGGGCAACATCAAGGAGCTGATCACCCGGCTGAACCGCATCAGACACGAAAATCCAGCGATGCAGGAGTATGACAACCTCAAGTTCCACAAGGCCGAGAACGAACATATTCTCTTCTATGGAAAGACACTGGGAGAGAATCACGTGCTGATCGCGGTCAATCTCGATCCGTTTCAGCGGCAAAACTCGTTCGTCTACGTGCCCATCGCTGACTACGGCATCAAGCCCGACGAGACCTACCAGGTGCATGACGTGCTGACCGACAAACGTTATCTCTGGAAAGGCGAGCGCAACTATGTCGATCTCGACCCTGCGTCCGAGCCGGCGAACGTGTTCGTGCTCCGCAAATGGACGGCGAAAGAGCAGGATTTCGATTATTACAAGTGATATATTCCTGAAATGCCGGGGCGCCTGGATGGATTCAGGCGCCCCGGTTTTCGTGGAGCGCCGTCTTGGCGAATTATATATAAATATATATAATAAAGAATATCGACATCGCGCGGACCCGGAGCGTGCCGCGCGACGAAGCGTTCCGGTGGCCGGATCGCTATGTGGGATCCGACTCCTGCGGCGTCCCGTCGGAATCGCCGTTCTGGAATATCACTGAAACAGCGGTGATGTCATCCGGAGCGTCGAGTCCTTCGCGGAACGAGTCGAGTCTGGCGAGAAGCCGGCGCGCCGGCAGATTGACGGAACTCGTCTCCTTGAGAAATGTCTCGACCCCGGCCATGCCGAACCTGTCGCCGGTTTTATTGCAGCAGTCAAGAACGCCGTCGGTGAAGAACAGCAGGGTGTCTCCCGCTTCCAGCATGACTTTCCGTTCCTTGAACGAGGTTTCGATGACGCCGAGCGGGTATCCCGGGATTTCGATGGGAGTAACGATGTCGCCGCCGTTTTTCTTCGTGCGATGCAGCACCGGGGTGTGGCCTGCGTTGGCCATATTCATGCTGCGTGTCGACGGATCGATGATGCCGTAGGTCATGGTGATGAAATAGCTTTCGGCGATGATTCCGATGAGGATCCGGTTGACTTCCCGCAGAATCTGGGCAGGGGACAAGGTCTCGACGCGGAGCGCCTTGAAGGTGGTTTTGAGAACCATCGTCAGGAGAGCCGCGGGGACGCCCTTCCCGCTGACGTCGGCAACCACGATGCCGATGCGCCCGTCACGGAAGGGGATGAAGTCGTAGTAGTCCCCGCCGACCTGGGAAGCCATGGAGATGACCGCGTCGATCTCTAGACCGTTGATGACGGGAGGGGTTGGCGGGCGGGTGCTCGCCTGTATCTCACGGGCGATGCCCAGCTGGCTCGTGAGATGGCGCTGCCTGTTAGAGATGTCGAGCAGTTCTGCCGTTTCGATGACCGAGACGATCTGGTGGGCCATGATGGTCATGAACATCCAGTCGGATTCGCCCGGGACGTTTTCCGGGTCGTCGAAATACAGGGCCAGCAGACCGGGTTTGTTGCCCGACAGCTTCTCGCCTTTCTTCGAGAGGAGTCGGATGCCGATGACGGCCCCGTCGAGGCCCTGCTCGTGCGTGGGCGAGATGCCGAACTCCCTGATCTGGCGGAACGGTGCCGAAATACGGTATACATCGCCGCCGGAGTCGGGCGTCCATGGGTCGATTGCCGCATGCCGGGCGATCCAGCCGCTCAGGCTGTTCGTCCAGCCGATGCGCTGGAAGGCGCCTGTCGAACGAGTGTACACGGCATACTTTTCAGACGATCGGAAGGCGGGGGACGCGTAATCCTGCGTCATGGGGGACAGACCGTCGTCGGTCGATTCCAGAATGCGGGCGAGAGAGAGCGAGGGGACCTGTTCTCCGAGAAGGGTGAGAAGCCGCTCGAGGCTTCCGCCGAGAGCGTCGGAAGGCTTCTCGCGCAGGTCGGTTCGTTCCCTGCCGAGGTCGCTGAGGACGTTCCAGATGGTGGTGATCGCTTTGATGTGGCGTGAATTCATCTGCAGTTCACGGTGGAAATTATCCGCGATCTGGACGAGGCACCGCTCGAAGTCGTCAATTTCACGAATGCCGGAAGGCGGGAGGGACGGGATTTTTCTCGGGAGCGTGGAATCGGAAAACCTTCTGCTCATCTGACGGAGGTGCTGGACGATGCGGTAATGGAAGTAAAACAGGGAGCCGGCGGTGAGGAGCAGCAGAAAGGTCCAGGCGGGAATCCGGGAGGAAAAATAGGCTTCGCCGTGGGAGACGAAGAGTTCGGAAGCCGCCGAGAGGTCGCGCCAGAACTGTTCGTTTTCTCTCCGGAGCATCGTGGTGAGGGTGGCTTCGTACCCCGCGACCTCCTGGCGGATGCGCGTGAGAGAAAGCCTGATGGTGGCTTCGTCGAGGGATGGAGGCGGGAGGAGGTCTGCGAGGCTCGATATCCTCGTCATGAGTTCGTGTGCATGTGCGGCAAAGCCGGCCCATGTGTGTGGATACAGCCATCGCATGCCGGTGGCCGATTCGTGCAGATGTCGCACCAGCTTCAGGAAATGGGAAAGGTGAATATCGGCCGTGACAGGGGAAGGAGGTTGGGTACCGCTCGCTTTCCAGGCGGCGAGTTCGAGTTGCTGAACGAGGCGGATATACGTGCGGAAGGCGCTCTGATGCGCTGAAATGATGCCGGATATCTGGATCCAGCGGTATCGTCGCGGGTGGCTGATGAGCAGTTGGTCGATTTCGGTCGTGACGTCGGAAATGACCTGAAGAGAGCTGTCCAGGGGCTGGCGATACTCGTGGCCGATGCGCTCTTCCAGAGCGATCCGCTTGAGTCGCAGATCCTGGAGCTCGAGCAGGAGGCGCTCGAAATTCCTGATGATCCGGTGGGTGTTGCGCAGGTCATTCCGCAGAAAGGCGGCGCCCTGGGACAGCCATTGAGCCTGTGCCATGAACAATGCGAGAAACAGCGCGATGGTGGCAACGCACATCGCTGCCAGCAGGGTTTTCATGGATATCCACGACCTGTTCGCGTGTGGGGGCATTATGATCCTTCTCATGTGCGGAAGACGTTTTCTCTTATCTTCCGGTCACTCTCTCGTTCAAGAGTAACATATTCCCGGCAAAACGGCAAAAACGTACAAAGATGGTGTACAGCGCCGTAAGAAGCTGGCAAACACAGGTTGGCCGGGTGAGCCGGCGAAACGATTCGGGCAGATGGGCGGAAAGATAGTGCCGAATTATTGCTTGGAAGATGTATCCGTGGTGTTCTGCGCGGCGGGGGCACCGACCAGGGCGTCGAGCATTTCACCGATCTGCGCGTGCAGGTCGACGGCTTCCTGGAGGTTGCCCGATTCGACGGCTTTTCCGAGACGTTCCGCGAGCTCCTTCACCGTTTGCGGGTCGATTTCCTCCTCGACGGCTGCTTCGAACTCGATTGCCGTGAGACCGCGGAAATTCTCCGGCGTGAAGGTGCGGAGTTTTCCGGAGTCGGTGGCAGTTCCCGGGGCGGCCTCGTCGCGGAGGATCATCAGCGGGATGCCTGGAGGCACGGCGGCCGTAGCGGCAAACGCGACTTCATCCTTCAGGCGGATGGTCATTGCAAGGGTATTGGAGGCGGTCAGGCGGAGCGCCTCGAGCTGGTCGATATCCTCGTATCTGACGATGGCTGGGGAGGAGGCGCCCTTGCGGGTGACGCTCAGTCCTTCGGACTCGCACCAGGAACCGCCAGTCAGAAAACCGTCGATGCGCGGGGCTTCGCTGGCAAGCTCGTAGCTGACCGGAACCTCGATCTGGGCCGAAGCTGGAGCGGCCGGAAGGAGGGCGGCAGATGCGCCGAAAAGCAGGGCGGACAGGATGGAGCGGGTTTTCATCGTGGTGCCTCCGGGGATGACAGGGATATGCCACAGGATTGGGCGGGTGCCGACGGACGAAGATATGGTAAACTAGGGCGCCCATGAAAACAACGCCGGGGAGGGAGGGAGATGAACATGAATCGAATGGTGCACCGCAGCGCTCTTCTGGGGCTGGTGTTTTTCCTGTTGCTCTGGGGCGCGGCGCCCGGAGGCGCAGTTCAGGTTGCCGATCCCACGCGGATCGAAGTGACCGGCCTCGTGAGCAGGGGGGAAGACGGAGCCGCCTGGCTGAAGTGCGACGGTCGTGACATTCTCGTCACTCCAGGC
>JAKJFL010000326.1:0-4508 GCA_022704935.1 Candidatus Rifleibacteriota bacterium | reverse complement strand
AAGGAAAGACCGCTGTCGATATCGCCCGTGATGGGCACGACCAGCACGGTTTCGCCTTTCCCCGATGTCGTCGTCTGGGCCGCGGCCGGGAAGACGGTGAGCGCCAGGATGATGAAAAGAAGCGACAACAAACCCGCGAGACGATAAATCCGTCCCGCGGGTCGATTCTCGGTGATATGCGTCACGTCGATTACTTCCGCCGCCGCTGTTTGCGCCGGGCTTCGGCCGCCTTGCGCTTCGCTTTCTCGCTGGGCTTCTCGTAGGCGCGCCGCCGCTTGATTTCCTTGATGATGCCGGCCTCCTGGCACTTCTTCTGGAAGCGCTTCAGGGCTTTCTCCAACGGTTCATCCTTCAGAACTCGAACTTCTGCCATATCGTTTCACCCCCCTCCCTATCTTCGTTTTCACGAGGGGAACATCGTTTCTCTGTCGTCAACCCGGCGGCCACTGCATCTGCCGCTTGCCGAGAACATGAAAATGGATGTGACCCACCGATTGTCCACCGTGTTCACCATGGTTCGTGACGACCCTGAAGCCCTGCTCAAGGCCGAGTTTCGAGGCGACCTGCTGGATGCTCCGGAACACCGGGGCCAGAACCTGGCCATCGGCCGCGCCGGCTTCGACGAGACTCGCGATATGCTTGCGCGGTACCGCGAGAACGTGAACCGGTGCCTGCGGATGAAGGTCGCGAAACACGATCACGTCGGCATCCTGATACACGATGTCGGCCGGGATCTCGCCCTTCGCAATCCTGCAGAAAATACACGTATCCATAGGTGAAGGCCCATACTACCGCATCGCTCTCCCCGTGTCAACATTCCCGTCGACGTTCCAAAAGAATCCCATAGACGTTGCGTTCCCGGTATGATTCGCGAACGCCCCCTTGCGCGCAGTCGTCGGGAACGAAGGCGCGCACCGCGATGCGCCCGGTCGCCCCATGGCACGGAAAATGTTTTTGAAAAATCCGCTTGACTCGGTACACGCGTTTTGGTAATATAACCACATCGCAACGGACGATTACCGGGGCGTGGCGCAGTTGGTAGCGCATCTGGTTTGGGACCAGAGGGCCGCTGGTTCGAGTCCAGTCGCCCCGACTGTTGTAGGTAACGCGGGAATAGCTCAGTTGGTAGAGCGCCACCTTGCCAAGGTGGATGTCGCGGGTTCAAGTCCCGTTTCCCGCTCTGATCGAAGGCCTTTGGCCGTGAGCGCCTGTAGCTCAGGTGGATAGAGCAACAGCCTTCTAAGCTGTGGGCCAGAGGTTCGAGTCCTCTCAGGCGCGCCGTTGGGTGACCTGATGGGTTTTGGCTACGATGGACAGAGTAGCACAATGGTAGTGCACTAGATTGTGGATCTAGCCGTTGCGGGTTCGAGCCCCGTCTCTGTCCCCACCAAAGTAAGCAGGCGCTTGTAGCTCAATTGGATAGAGCAACGGACTTCGGATCCGTAGGCTGAGGGTTCGAATCCTTCCAGGCGCGTATTCGGGCCGTTAGCTCAGAGGCAGAGCACCTGCCTTTTAAGCAGGGAGTCGTTGGTTCGAGTCCAACACGGCTCATCGTTCAATCCTTGGCAATAACACTTTCGCAAGGAAGTGTTCGGGCCGTTAGCTCAGCTGGTAGAGCAGCTGACTCTTAATCAGCGGGTCGCAGGTTCGAGTCCTGCACGGCCCACCCGCAGATCCCCGGTGTGAAAACACCGGGGATTTGTTTTTTCGCTTCGTAATTGCTATGCTTTTTCCGATAAACCGTGCGAATCCTGAGGTTACGAGGTGGAAGATGCGTGCCAGGCGATTTCTGCAGGCGGCTCTCGCGCTGTTTCTGTTCGCTTCACCGGTGTTTGCCGCCGGGAATGCCAAGCTCCACGTCGACGTCGGCCTGAACCACTTTTACAAGAAGCGGTATCTCGAGGCGTTCAAAGAGTTCCAGTCTGCGGCGGAGATCGACCCCAAAAACGCCGAGGCCCGGTACAACATGGGCCGGGTCTACAAGATCCAGGGCTTTCTCAAGGAGGCGGCGCTCGAGTTCCAGGCCGCGGTCGCTCTCGATCCGAACTATCTCGCCGCGCGCCGCGAACTCGACTCGATCAAAAGCTATCTGCAGCAGGACGTTTCAGCCGCTCTCAAGATCCAGGGCCAGGAAGAAGCTCTCCGCCAGCGTGTGCAGGAGGTCGGAGTCAATACCGCCGAGAAGCGCGCCCAGGAACTCCTCCGGCAGGGGAAGAACGAAGCGGCGCTCCAGGCATTCATCGAGGCCGTTCGAAGCGACCCCTATAACGCCCGTCTGCATAAAATGGTGGGGTTTCTGAGCTTCAAGCAGGGCCAGTACAGTACGGCTCTTTCCGCCTACGAACAGGCGAAACGCCAGGCGCCCGACGACCCCGAGATTGATTATGCCCTCGGCCTGATTCATCTCCGCACCCAGAATTACGAGAAGGCTGCCACCATGATCGAGCGTGCCCTTTCGGCGACGCCCAACATGATAAAGGCGATCTACGCGCTCGGCGAAGCCTACGAGGGCCTTGGCAGATACGAAGACGCGACGTTCCAGTTCCGCAAATGCCTCTCGATCGACCCGAATCTGAAGGAAGCGCAGAACCGGCTCGGCGAGCTTGCTGGCAGACTCAGCTACTCGTATTTCTCCCGCGGCACCTACTACTACCAGCAGGGCGAGTTCGAAAAGGCCGAGGCGCTGCTCTCGCTTGCCCGTCAGTATGGTGCCCTGACTCCCGATCAGCGCCGCCAGGTCGAGGAAATGACAGGCGCCGCCCGCTACTGGATCGGCAAGAAGAAGGCCGAAGACGCTGAAAAGACCGTCCGCCGCGAGGTGAAGGAAGGTTCGTATATCAACAAGGATATCAGGGTGGAGGATGTCACGGGAAATCCCACCGCCTACATCGGCCAGGCCGTCGAGTGGGCCGGAGCGGCCGCCTTCAGCGATGAATACCGGGGCAACGAGCGCTACTTCGTCAATACGAACTCCAGCGTCAACGCCGATTCGAACATGAACTACACGTTCGGCATCGTCTTCCCGAAAAGCCTGCCGAACGATCCCCGGGTGAGCGTGTATTCGAGCATACGGGTCAAGGGAAAGATCATCAAACTCGAAAAGATCATGAACACCTTCACGTCCGTGCAGAGCTCACGGCCCCAGCCGATCGTCGAAGCCTCCGAGGTCTCCTTCTCCCGCGAAAACTACCCAGAAGATTTGAATATTCGCTACTATTGATATTCTGCGGCCGCCCCAAACGCGCCGGGCCGATGTGAAAATCCTCACCGTGTTCCCGTAGGGGCGGGTTTCAAACCCGCCCCCCTACGGACGGTTGCGGCGGAATGAGACGGTTCTCGAGCGGCTGTGGGTGGGATCGGTGTCGTTGCGGGCGAGTTGATATCGTGAGATATCCTCGAGATCGTGGCGCGTGAACCCGTCGGCTTCAAACAGCGCCGGGTTCCACGTGTCGGCATTGCCGCACTCGCCGCCCTCGGCCTCGCCGATGAGAATATACTCGCGAACCGACGGATGCTGACGGATCAGATACGTCCAGTCTCCGATCGGCATCCAGCTCCAGATAACGAGTTCCGGCTCATATTTCTTCAAAGCCCCGATCAGATCCAGCCGCTCGACCGGAAATACCGTCTCGATATTCCACGACCCGTTGTCGGTCGCCACGACGCGAATCTGCCGCGGATGCGCCCCTTTCTCCTTCCGGCGCCGGAAAACCCGATGAATGGCCTCCGACAGATATTTCGCCAGTCGCCCATCCCCAGCCCCGACCTCGAGAACACTCGTATAACCCGTATCCACTACGTACGCCGCCAGCGTATTGACATGCGTGCGATTGAACACCTCGAACACCGGCCGCGTCTTGTGGATGAACAGTTGGTCACGTTCCTTCTGCGACAACGCCCGAAACGCCTGAACGGCCTCTTCATACGAGGGAAAATAGTTTCGTTGCAGGATGGTTTGCGCTGTAAATTGTCCAATGATCATGCTTCTCACAATGTGCATGTATATTGATAAAAACCGCCGGGTGTTTCCACCCGGCGGGAGAAAGAACAGTATATGTTAAGTAATACTATTATTGCTTTTCAAACAACACGGAACCCGAAGGAGACTCCTCCCCGGGGTTGTCTGTTTCAACAGTTCCTGAAAATACTTGCTTGCCGTTTAATTGAAAGATAGAGCCATAAATTACGATTTCATTGTCGCGGCTTTCGGGAGATGTTGCTGAGCGACTTGGTGATTTTGCATAGATGAGGGCAGGAATATGTTCGCCAGCGGCAACAGGAAGATTGCCATCAGCTATCATAAATCCCGTATAATCGGTTGCGCCTTCCGGATCAGTAACATTCGTTATCAGACCAGAGCTATTCACATTGATCAAATCCCCGATAAGAGCCCCTTGGGAACCGATCCAAGTTCCTTGACAAGCTTCAGGATAACTAATTTTCTTAATTGTGCCAGATTCTACAACTTGTTGCGTGCTGATATTTTTTGCACTGTAGGTTCCAGCTGT
>JAKJFL010000325.1:0-4514 GCA_022704935.1 Candidatus Rifleibacteriota bacterium | reverse complement strand
CGCCGACCACGGCGGTTTTCCCGGCAGCCTCGGCCGGCGTGACGTCAAGCCGCTTCTGCTCCTCAGGCGCGGGCAGGAACTTCTTGGGATCGGCTCCGACCACCCAGGTGCCCTGTTTCGAAACGCCGATGGGAATGACCTCGTATTTGTCGGAATCGAGCGCCTTCATGATCGACTGCGCCGAGACCAGCGAAACCTCGTGTTCGCCGGAACGGCCGCCGAAAACGACGCCAACGCGGATCCTGCCGGATGTGCTCATGGAAAAAAACCTCCTTGCCGCAAACGATTTCACATCGTGTATCGGCAGAAAAGCCTCGCGGTCTGAGAAAACGTTCGCTTCAGGCCGGCTCCCGTACGTTGCCAGAGTCGGCAATCGTCTCCTGCAATGGCATAGCCGGCTTCTCGTCGTTCGCCGGGGGCTGCGGAACGCCGAACCTCGAAAACGTCAGCGTGAACCTGCTTCCCTCACCCAGTTTGCTCGCCACCTCGACGGTGCCGCCCATCATCGTCACGAGATTCTTGACGAGATACAGGCCGACGCCGGACCCGCCGTAGCGACGTCTGATCGTGCCGTCGACCTGCCTGAAGCGGTCGAAGATGTATCTCACGTCGTCTTCGGCGATGCCGACCCCGTGATCGACGACTTCGAGGACGAGTTCATCGCCTTTTGCAGCCGCCAGCAGCCGGACGAGGCCACCCTTTCTGGAGAATTTGACGGCATTGCTCAGCAGGTTGATCAGCACCTGTTTCAGGCGATCGCCATCGATGACGATCGGGAACAGGTCGCCCTGGATCTTCATCTCGATCTGCACGTTCCTGCTGACCGAGAATCCTTCCATGTGATCGCTCACTTCTTTCAGCAACGGCGCAATCTCGGTTTTCACCGGTTCGATGCGCATGCGCCCCGTGTCGATCGCCTCCATGTCGAGCAGATCGTTGATGAGCCGAAGCAGATGCTGAGCGGTTTTCTTGATCTGGGCCGCCCCCGTCATCACGTCTTCTTTGCGGTCGTAATGCTGGAGAATCAGGTCGGGCCAAGCGAGAATCGAGGTGAGCGGAGTCCGCAGTTCGTGGGACATGTTGCTCAGAAACTCGCTTTTCAGCCGTTCGGACAGCTGGGCCTTCTGGGTTTCGATTTCAAGCAGCCTGGTACGCTCGATGACTTTTTTTTCCAGCGTCAGGTTGAGAATGCGAAGCTCGTTCTGCCGCTCGTTGATCGCCTGGACCATCGCGTTGAACGTATGGGCCAGAAACTCGATCTCCTGCGCGGCCTCGATCGACAGCGGCGGAGCCGAGTAATTCTGCTGGGAGAGCTTCTCGGCGAGATGTTTCAGCGTCTCTATCGGATACGTGATCATCCGGCTGAAGCGGCGAGCCACAAAAGCGATCAGCAAGAGCGTAAGCAGGACCACCCCCGAGATGACAAGGTGGTTGAGCATCAATTGAGAATTGATCTGTTTGAGTGAGAAGCCCATATACAGGGTGCCGAGAAATCGCTGGTTGAAGCTCAGCCGGTGCCTGAGATGAAGGGTCTGGCCGTCATCGTAGGATTCGATGGGAACCGGTGAAAACTCCGTCTTCCAGGAAGCGATCGGCGCCAGCTCCGGGTGGAACGCCGCCATCACGACGCCGTTCCGGTCCGCCACGTGGACGTAGGCCACTTCGCCGCGCCGCGTCAGGCCGTTCACGACCTCGTTCAGGGCCTGCAGGTCCTCGAACTCGACGCCGGGAGCCATGTTGTAGGCGGCCAAGTCGACCAGTTCCTCGGCTTTCTGCTGGAAGTTCTTCCGGATGATCGAGTGTTCGCGAATGATCGTGAACGCCCCGAGGATGAGAATTCCGGGAACGAAGGCGGCCAGCAGGAGAATGCGAAGCTGTGCATGCAGCGGCGCCCTGTGCATCCATTTCATCGACATCATCGGATGACCCGGCAGTGCTTCAGGAAATTCGCATGGAAATCCGCACCCACGGTGCGCGCCGTGTTCAGGTTCAAATGAATGACCGGCCTGTCGCCCTCCATGGTCATGACGACCACGATTCCCGAGTTCAGCAGCAGGAGGTCGCTTCCGAAGGTGACCAGGCGGTGCTCATTCGCATACCTGGCGACGATCTCGCCGTCCTTCCGCCAGTCACCGACCAGGACGAGCATTCCGGGGATCCGGGCGATGGCCGGAAGCTCTCCGCTTTTCATCAAAATCTTCATCGGCACAAGCGGGCGGCCGAAAATCGTTTTGCCGAACAGCGCCTCCTCAACCTGCCGGAATGAACGGTCGCAGTCATTCGTGACGTCGTTGCGCATCACGATGCCCACTTCGTAGGGGGAAGAGGCCGTGCTGTCGAACGAGCGGTCATACGTCACGATCTTGAGAAAGATCTGGATCTGAAGCGGAATCGGGATTTCCCCGACGGGCGACGCTCGATCGGCAGCGCCGGCCTGGCCGCAGAGCAGGAGAAGAATCAGGACGATCCGGCCTGTCGACAGGCGGTCGGGTGGTCCGATTCGATTTTTCCTGCAGATACTGGCCATATATCCTTAGAACATTCGTATGAACTCGAACCTGACAAGCGTTCCGGGGGCCCAGGCCTCGAGCATCTCCTGAGAGGAAGAGCGGCCGATGTTCCAGGCCGAGAATTTGACATGTTCTTTCGGGGAGATTCGGTGCAGGATTGCAGCACCCGTCACCGAGTAACCCGACACGGTCCTCGTTCCGACGCCGGGAACGTCGCGTTTGTTGGTGTCGATGGTATCGCCGACCCAGTGCGTTTCAAGCTGCATGCTCGTCCTGTCGTCGAAGGCGTGCCAGAACCCGATCCCACCCTTCTTCTCGGCATCGTATTGAAGCTCGCGGCCCTGGTTGTCTTCCGACTGGAGCCACATGCCGCTCAGGAACAGCCTGTGTCTGGGCGAGAAATGCTTCCGGAGTTCGAACTCGACTCCGTGAATGTCGGCGCTGTCGCCAGGCTGTTGGGGATGGAACTTGCCGAAGATGCCGTATCTGGCATACGCCGGGTCGGCGATGAGCGGATCGAAGTTTTCCCAGATGATGTTTTTGTGGACCATGTTGAATCCGGTCAGGCGAGCGTACAATTCTTTGGGGAACATGTAATCGAGCGACAGTTCAAGGGTGCGGATCTTTTCGGGTTCCATGTCCTGGGTTCCGCGACCGCTCGGCTGGTCGATGTAAGACTGCCAATTCGACGGTTCCTTGAACGCGCTGCCGTATCCGAACCTCGCGTGGCCTTTTGAATTGTCGAAGCTATACATCAACGACAGGTGCGGGCTGAACACGTCCTCGTAATCGGTATGCGTGTCGTATCTGCCGCCGACGGTCAGCCGCCACGGATCGGAAAGCGTGATTTCGTCCTGGAAAAACAGATTGATGTTGTCCTTCGTGAACGACCTGCGTTCCGGAATGAAATCGTTCCCCGTATATGATTCGGATCGAAGTCCCGTGCCGAACGAAAGCTGGTGACGTTCACGGACCTTCATGTCGCGCTGGAGGTTGATATACCATCTATACGAATCGATATCATAATTCAAGTCGGGTACATCCGCAAAGTTATAGAAATTTTCGTCATACCCGTGCCAGCTGACCACCATCGTGTCGCGTGCGCCGTTCCGGCGTTCGGTCGAGTTGTGCCAGTCGATCCATTCTTCGCCGCGCTTCCAGGTATACAGCCGATATACGGCGAAATCGGCTCCGTCGTATTCCTGGTCAACCCGGCGCATGCCGACGTTGATTCTATTGTTTCCGAATTTATATTTGCCGTACAAATATCCCCAGGCGCGGTCGCTGTGGGCGTCTTCGCCGGGACGGTTACGGTCTCTGACGATGCCGGGGCCTTCCGTGGTGTTCATGTGGAGATCCCAGAGCCAGGAGGTATTTTTCGTCCGGCCGGCAACGGCCAGTTCGGAGCGGGCCGTTTCGAAGGTTTCCCAGCCCGCCTGGAATTTTCCCGTCAGGTCGCCTTTGAGATAATCCTCGGGATCGCGGGTGATGATGTGAACGACGCCGAGAAACGCGTTCGGCCCGTAGAGGGCCGACCCGGGCCCGGAGAGCACTTCGATCCGTTTGATATTGGAAAGCGGCAGCGTGATGTCTGTCCAGAGGCCGCCGTCCCGTACATCGTTTATCGGCACGCCATCGATCATCCAGAGGATGCGCTCGTTGATGACGGACGCACCGACCATGCCGCGGATCGACGTATTGGTGAACTGTGAAAGCCAGGTTTTGGTCTGAAAGCCCGGAATGCGCCGGAGAAGATCGGAAAGCGTCATCGCGGGGGAGTTGAGGATCTCCTCTTCGGTGATGACGTACATCGTCGCGGGCGAAACATCCATCGCCGTCTCACGCCTCGTCGCCGTCACGACCGCCTGCCCGAGCAGGTCCTCGAGCGACACTTCCGATATATCCTTGTATTCCTTCACCGTCTGGCCGGCCCAGGAAGCCGTTGTGCAAAGGATATACACGGACAGCAGGAACGACAGTCGCCTGCGAACGAAACATTCGAAC
>JAKJFL010000324.1:0-4522 GCA_022704935.1 Candidatus Rifleibacteriota bacterium | reverse complement strand
GAACATCCAGGTCGAGGAATACAAGCGGCCGAAGTTCAAGGTCACGCTCGACGTTCCGGCCGAAGCCGCGAAGCTCGGCGAAGAGGTCGTTCTCACTGGCCTCGCCCAGTCCTACACCATGGCGGCCGTCGACGGGGCCGACGTGAAGTTCCGCGTCGTCCGGGAGGCGATGCTTCCTCCGTGGTGCTGGTGGTATGTGATCCCGGCCGGCAGCAACCAGGAGATCGCGCACGGGAAGCTCGTCACCGATGCGCAGGGCCGCTTCACGATCCGGTTCCAGGCAAAGCCCGACACGTCGATCCCGGAAGAGAACCAGCCGGTCTTCACGTATCGCGTCTCTGCCGACGTCACCGACTCGGCCGGTGAAACACGCTCCCAGAGCCTCGGCATCCGCATCGGCTACACGGCTCTCGAACTGGGTGTTTCTTCGCCCGCATGGATTCATGCCGGAAAGGCCTTCAACGTCAGCCTCAGCTCGAAGACGCTCGACGGCAAGGGTATTCCGACCGGCGGGAAGGTCACCGTCAACGAACTGAAATCCCCCGAGAAGATGCCGCGCAGCTCCTGCTTCCCCTGGGAGGCCGGAACGGCAGACCCGACGAATGTCGACACGTGGGAAAACGGGAAGCAGATTTCGTCCGCCGATTTCAATACCTCCGTCGATGGAACCGGCGTCACGCAGATCACCCTGCCCGCGGGCATCTACCGCGTCACGGCAACGGCGCGCGACCGCTTCAACAAGGAAGTCGTCACGAAGCATACGCTCGTAGTGGTCGATCCCGCTGCGTCTTCCTGGAACGTCCGCGAGCCGAGCCGGTTCACGGTACAGAACGCCGGACCCGACGTCGGCGATACTTTCCGGGCCCTCTGGAGCACGGGTTATGCCGAGGGTCAGGCGTTCGTCGAGATCGAGCACCGTCGCACGATCCTGAAAAAATACTGGACTCCCGAAGGCCAGACGCAGCACCTCATCGAGGTGCCGGTAACCGAAGACCTGCGCGGCGGCTTCACGGTTCGCGTGACGTATTTCCGTGAAAACCGCGTGTATCTGCACCAGCAGATGGTCTACGTGCCATGGTCGAACAAGAAGCTCGACCTGAGCTTCGCGCACTTCTCCTCGAAGCTCCAGCCCGGCCAGGAGGACACCTGGACGATCACCGTCAAGGGGCCCGAAGCCGAGGCGCAGGCGAT
This sequence comes from Candidatus Rifleibacteriota bacterium, assembly GCA_022704935.1. GTDB lineage: Bacteria > Muiribacteriota > Ozemobacteria > Ozemobacterales > Ozemobacteraceae > MWAR01. Next base: position 3,331 of record JAKJFL010000324.1, on the reverse strand, counting down.
CGAGCTCGTCGCCGCGATGTATGACGCATCGCTAGATGCATTCCTGCCCTTCGACTGGATGCGCGGCTTCTCGTTCTTCTACAGCGACTACTCGAGCGCGGACCAGACGGGCTCGAACATGCAGAAGCGCATGAACTCGCTTACCGAAGACTGGAACGTCGGGATTCCCGGCGTGTATCGCCAGTATCCGCAGCTGAAGCGCGATATCGTGACCAATTTCATGGGCTATATGATGTCGCGGGCGAAAGGTCTGTCCTTCGCCGACAGCGAGATGATGCCCCAGGCGATGTGTGAAGGCGCTGCACCGCCCTGCCCGGCCGCCGCGCCTATGGAGATGAACATGGCCCGCGAGGAAAAGTCGGCCATGAGCTCGATTGCCGGTGGTGCTCCGGCCGCATCCAAGGACAAAAGCCTGGAACCCGCCCCCGCCAAGCCGGCCCCCGACCTCGACAAGGTTTCGGCCCGCGCAAACCTGAACGAGACGGCGTTTTTCTTCCCGCAGCTGATCACGAACGAGAAGAACGAGGTGTCGCTGAAGTTCACCGTTCCCGAAGCCCTGACGACCTGGAAGTTCCTCGGCTTCGCCCACGGGAAAAACTGCCAGTCGGGCGGCCTCACCGCTGAGACCGTCACCCAGAAAGACCTGATGGTGCAGCCGAATCCCCCGCGCTTCCTGCGCGAGGGCGATGTTCTGGCCTTCACCGCCAAGGTCACGAACATGACCGACAAGCCTCTGGAAGGGCGCGCCCGGATGACCCTATCCGACCCGGCGACCGGTGCTGATCGCAGTGCCGATTACGGCCTGAAGGAAACGGAACAGAGCTTCTCGGTGCCGGCGAAGGAGTCGCGCACCGTTGCCTGGACGCTCAACGTGCCCGACGGAGCCGGCGTCATCGCGTACAAGGTCGTCGGCGCGGCCGGCAACGTGTCGGATGGCGAAGAGAACGTGCTTCCCGTGCTGTCGCGGCGAATCCTCGTGCGCGAGGCGCTCCCCCTGCCGATCCGCGGGCCTGCCACGAAGGCGTTCAAGCTGCAGAAGCTGATCGACTCGGCGGGCTCGAAGACTCTCAAGACCGAGTCGCTGACGGTGCAGATGACGTCGAACCCGGCCTGGTATGCGGTCCAGGCACTCCCCTACCTCATGGAATTCCCGCACGAGTGCGCCGAGCAGATGTTCAACCGCCTGTATGCGAACAGCCTTGCCCGGTTCATCGCGGCTTCCGACCCGAAGATCAAAAAGGTGTTCGACACCTGGAAGGCCGATGAAGCCTATGGCGGAAAAGCGCTGCTGTCGAACCTCGAGAAGAACGAGGAGCTCAAGAACGTTCTGCTGATCGAGACGCCGTGGGTGCGCGAAGCGAAGTCGGAAACCGAGGCCAAGCACCGCATCGGCATGCTGTTCGACGCGAACCGCATCGAGAGCGAGGTCGGAAAAATCACGAACACGCTGTCGAAGATGCAGTTCAACGACGGCTCGTGGCCGTGGTTCCCGGGCGGGCGGCCGGATTCCTTCATCACGCTCTATATCGCCACCGGCTTCGGCAGGCTGCGCCATCTGGGCGTCGACATCGACGTTTCCATGGGCACGAAGGCCTGGAACCATCTCGACGCCTGGATCGACGAGATCTACCGTGACATCCTGCGGTACGGGCACAAGAACGACAACAACCTCTCGCCGCTGATCGCGTTCTACTTCTATGGCCGCAGCTTCTTCCTGAAGGACATCCCGGTTCCCGGCTCGGCCCGCGAAGCGTTCGACTACTTCCGCGGCCAGGCGGAGAAATACTGGCTCGATCTCAATTCGCGGCTCGCCCAGGGTCATCTCGCTCTCGGCCTGCACCGGATCGGCGACACGGCCGTCGCGAAGAAGATCATGGCCAGCATGAAGGAGCGCAGCGTGAGCGACGAGGAGCTGGGCCGGTTCTGGCGCGACACCGAGCTTGCGTTCAGCTGGTTCCACGCCCCGATCGAGACGCAGGCGATCATGATCGAGGCGTTCGACGAGGTCATGAACGACCAGGAAGCCGTCGAGGACTGCAAGGTCTGGCTGCTGAAGCAGAAGCAGACCCAGGACTGGAAAACGACCAAGGCGACCGCCGACGCGGTCTATTCCCTGCTTCTCAAGGGCGCAGACCTGCTCGCTTCCGACAAGCTCGTGAAGGTCGAGATGGGCGGCCAGGAAGTGAAGCCCGAGAAGGTCGAAGCAGGCACCGGCTTCTACGAGAAGCGGTGGGCGGGTTCCGAGGTGAAGCCCGAGTTCGGCGACATCAAGGTCACGAAGGAAGACAAGGGCGTCGCTTGGGGCGGCCTGCACTGGCAGTATCTCGAGGACATGAGCAGGGTGACGCCGCACGAGACGAACCTGAAGCTGAAGAAGACCCTGTTCCTGAAGGCGGATTCGCCGAAGGGCCCAGTCATCACGCCGATCAAGCCCGGAGATGCACTGGCCGTGGGCGACCTGATGACCGTGCGCATCGAGCTTCGCACCGACCGCGACCTCGAGTACGTCCACATGAAGGACCAGCGCGGCAGCGGCATGGAGCCGACCGAAGTGCTGTCGCAGTACCGCTACCAGGACGGCCTCGGCTATTACCAGTCGACGAAGGACACGGCGACCCACTTCTTCTTCGACTACCTGCCGAAGGGAACCTACGTGTTCGAGTACACCCTGCGCGTGCAGCACCGCGGCACGTATCAGAGCGGCATGGCCGAGATCCAGTGCATGTATGCCCCCGAGTTCGGCAGTCACTCCGAGAGCTTCGTGATGACCGTGAAATGATCTGATTGCAGTAAATCGCCCGCCCGGCTTATCATTCCGGGCGGGCGTTCTTTTTGTCCTCACGGACAGTAAACCGCAGAGCCACAGAGAAAATTTCACTACGAAGACACAAAGGCGCAAAGATAAGATACAGACCAACCGATATACCGCAGGGGCGGGTTTGAAACCAGCCCGTTTTGGCACCAGACGGATGATCGAGCCAAAACATTTGTTGCAGGGTCTATTTTTTTCGGGAGTTACAACATGAGCGAATCGACAGTCACCGCCTGGGAAGTTTCGTCCGGGAATTTTGCCTTCACGACACCTTCGAACCGGCGCAGCCTGTATATCCTGCTGAGTTTTATTATTATTGCTATTATATTTTTCGCAGCGGCCGGCACGGGGGCATTCGCGCAGAATCCCTCGACAGGCGTGCCTGCTTCCCCGACAGCCGACCTGCTATCCATTCAGAAGGCGGCGGAGGAGATTTCCGGCGACCACCAGAAGGTCAAGGTCGGCTTTTATTTCAACTCGGCGGGCAAGATCGATTTCCAGACATCGAGTCTGCCGCTC
>JAKJFL010000323.1:0-4537 GCA_022704935.1 Candidatus Rifleibacteriota bacterium | reverse complement strand
GACAGGAACCCCGAACGGGCACACTCACTGGAAGTCTATTCCCGAGCCGCAGGGCTCGAGCCTTCAGGGCATCTGCCATCCTGCGCCGCCTGGCATGCCGCTGAATTGTATGGAGCGAACGCCGATCGTCTGATTTCCGACGCCGGGCCGGCATCACCGTTAAATATTATATCAGATATATTACGATAGACCGCGAAACAGTCAGACTCAATCCAGGCCATACATCCTGAGAAGATGATCCCAGCCGATCATTATGGTCTCCTGCAGCAGGAACGAAAAGCCGAGAAGCATGAACAACAGGATGAGATATTTCATGTCGCGCATCTCGAGGATACGGATGAACAAGATCGAGTAGAGGGCCGAGCTGAACCCGACCATGAGAACCGCGAGCACGAAATCGGCATACCGGCCGAAGATGTTCTCGCACAGGTCGATGCCGGCCCATGTGCGTGTCAGAAACGGCCACGACCTCTGCAGGTTGATGATCGCCGGGATGGCCGCCATCAGCCATTGGCCCAGCAGGTTGAGCAGATTTTCCTTTTGCTGGATGAACGCGTCGTGAATCAGCATCGTCAGCGAGAATGACTGGACGAACTGATCCTTCTCGTCGAGTTTCGAGAGGTCCGGCATGGGGCCGTCGAGGGTTCGGTCGATCGCGCTCCGTTCCTGCGCAGGCGGCATTTTGTCGCATCGCATCATGCCGACGTTTTCCAACGATCCTCCGCTGAACGTCCGGATTCGACACGTCTTGGCATAGGGACATTTCGGATCGGGACAGGAGGGCAGATGCTTTTCTACAGGTGCTGTCATCAATGGTGCTCATTGCCGCGATCAGGGTCGCGGCGACCGGAAAGTTTCACGGCAGGAAGATGCCTCTCAAACGCTCGTATTTCTTTGATTATACCACCATTTCCTTCCTGCCTCAAACCGGAAAATTGCCGCCCTTCCAGTCTTTCCGAAAGCGTCCCGTCTGAAATGCATGCCCTTCGATGGCATCAACGCATCATCGAAGCGACACAGGGCGGAACGAACCACTTGCCGAGGGTATATCCCGGATATCCGGCACCCCGAGGAAGCTGTCGCTTGCCGTCGGAATGGTTGTCTGCCCAGCCTCGGTCCAGCCCCTGATGCCGTCCGGATACTGGAGAATGTTGGAAAATCCCGCTTCGGAAAGGAGCCTGCGCGCCTCGCCGCGAACGCTGACCAAGCCCCCGTCGTAGAGAATCATCAGCATGTCCTTTCCCGGGAATCTGGCGGCAATGTTCCCATGATTCCAGCCGACGACGAACACCATCGATCCTGGAATTCTCGGCTCAGCCAGGGCATCCGCCGGGCGGCAGTCGATGAGGGCGACCGGCGCTCCGGCCGTGACGAGCGAAACGAGCGTCGGAGTGGTCACCGCGGGCGAACTGGCGACATACGACGGATCGAGATACGTCCCACTCGCCGGCAACGCAATGCTGCAGGTTCCACTGCATCCCGCATCGCACGCCGTCACCGGCGCGGGCGGCAAGAGAAGGGAAAGCAGCAGCAGGCCCGGGAATATCCTGCCGGGAAGGCGGTTTCGGGTCATTCCAGCCAAGACGCCCCGGTTCGGGCAAGTCATCGTCAGATTGTCCTCAGGGCCTCGGCAGGGCTCGTACGTCGGACAAGCAGCGCGGCAACGAAGCCGGTGAGGACGCTTCCCGCGAGGGCGAGAATCACCCCTCGGGCGATCAGGCCTGCGTCGAGAGCCGCCCTCCAGGGAAGGCCGGCCTGTTTCAAAACCGGCATCCCGAGCAGGGTGAAGACGGAAAGACCGACGAGAACCCCGCCCATGACCCCGATCGCTGCCGGCAGGAAGGCTTCCCAGACGAGCTGGGCACCGATGATCCGATCCGACCAACCGATCGAGCGCAGGATGCCGAACTCGCGGCGTCGCTCGACGAGAGCCGCGAGCTGGGATTTGAGGCTGAACAGCACCGCGACGCCATACAGCACGATCGCGAGAATTCCGGCAGCCTTCTCGTTGATCCCGACCACCTTTGAAGCGGGTTTGTAACAGTTGTAGCTCGTGACGACGCTTCCGGTGATGTTCTTCACCCCGGCGATCGCCGCGTTCTGTTTCAGAACGGACGTGACCGCGACGAGGAAAACGTTGGCCCGGTCGCCTATGGGCTCGTCGAGAAGGGGCGACAGGGTTTTCACAGCGTCGTCCCAGACAAGGTAGACATCGGCGTGGACAGGTCTGACGCCGGTGTTTATGATTCCCGTCACCCGGAACCCGATGCCGCCGATATCGATGGTTTCCCCCACCCCGAGCCCGCGCACCGCGGCATACCCGTCATCGAGCATTGCTCCGGGGCCTTCGCTCCCCGTGGCGAGGCCGAGAAAAACGCCGCTTTTCACGTCGGCGGGCGCACAGCAGGTTCGTTCCACGGCAAGCGGCCGGCTCATGTCGATGCCGCCGAGGGTGAACATGTGCGCATCCTGCCGGCTGCGCATACGGAACAGCAGGACCGGCACCGCCTCGGCAACGCCGTCGACGGCAAGGAGCTCCGTCACTAGCGAGCGGGGAAACAGGCATGTGAGGATAGTATTCGCGATGAAGCCTTCCGAGGCATCCTTCACCCGGGGCAGTTCCGCGGGAGGCGTCGCGACGCCGGTCGAGGGAAGGGGCGCAAAGGCGGCGAAATAGCCGCCGACCCTCCTCAGGATCTCGTCTTCGGCGAGGCGGTCCGCATGGAACAGCAGGGAAAAGCCGAGAAATGCCGATACGGCCAGCAGAAAGCCGAGCATCACGGCGAGTGACCGGCCCGGTCTCCGCCGCTGTTCCCGCCAGGCAACCGAAATCGCTTCGTGTCGCGCCATGTCACCCGACTCCCGTCAGGAAACCGGCTCGAGAACGCCGTCTCGAAGCCTCACGACTCGCTCCCCGGCCTCGATCGGATATGCGCCGTGCGTCACGACAAGAAGCGATGCGCCACGTTCGCGGACCGCCGCCCGAAGATGGCCCAGGATCTCGGCTCCGGTTTCGGGGTCCACATCTCCGGTGGGCTCGTCCGCGAGGATCAGCATCGGTTCGTTGACGAGGGTGCGGGCGACCGCGACACGCTGCTGCTGGCCCACGCTGAGTTCCGCAGGCAGATTGTCGAGCCGGTCGCCGATTCCCAGGCGTTCGAGCCATTTCACGGCGCGGGCGCGGCGTTCCGACGGTTCGAGGTCTCCATGCATGAGCACCGCCTCGACGTTCTCGACGGCGCTCCATGACGGCAGGAGGTTGAAATTCTGAAAAATGATGCCGACGGTCTTGCGCCGGAGGGCAGCCAGGCTGTCCTGCGTCAGAGAACCGACATCCACGCCGCCGATACTGATACTGCCTGCATCTGGAAGATCCAGGCCGCCGAGAAGCGTCAGGAGCGTCGATTTGCCGACGCCGCTGCGGCCGGTGATCACAAGCGTTTCCCCCGTTCCCAGGGTCAGGGATACGTCGTTCAGAACGGGGATCACCCGGCCGCCCTGGCGAAAACTCTTCTTCAATCCGGTCACGTTGATCATGGATGCGGAATCCGTCATGGTGGTTCCTTTTCAGATACTGCGCAGCTGTTCGGCCGGCGGGGTCCGGACGGCGAGCCATCCGACGGGCAGACCCGCCGCCAGGCCGCCCGAAACGGCAAGGAGGAGACTGAGAGCCGCGATGCCCGGGATCACTACGAAATCGACCCGGGCCGGCACGCCAGTCCAGTATTCGAGCGAGATGAAGGGAAGGACGACAACCGACATCACGGCGCCGGCGAGTCCCCCGAGAACGCCGGGGAACGCCGCCTCGAGAAGCAGCTGACGCACGATCACCGCAGAAGGCCATCCTATGGATCTCAATATACCAAGTTCACGCCGGCGTTCACGGAGAGATGCCAGCTGCGATTTGAGGCCGAATGCCGAGGCCAGGAGGCCGAGCAGGGCCGCGGCGGAAACGACGACGCCTCGTCCCAGGCCCAGCACTTCGGCCGCCGGCTGGGCGCAGGCGAACGTGGAGATCATGCCGCTCTGGACGATTTCGCGCATGCGCGCAATCGCGGCGTCCTGCTTCGACGGATGCGCGACCTCGACGAGCATGACGTTCATCTCGTGGAACAGCGGAGAGCGGAGGTTGCGGCTGATCACCTTCTCTGCGTCGGCGAACGTCAGGTAGATGTCAGCCTTTGCCGGCCTGACGCCGGGCGCCACGATGCCGATGACTATAAACGGCCATCCGGCGATCGTGACGTTCGATCCGACCTTGAGACCGTGCGAAACGGCGTATCCCTGCTCGACAACCGCAACGCCGGTGTCGTTCGCATGCAGGAACGCGCCTTCGACCAGGTCGCCGGCGCTGCATACGGCCGGCGGCACCGCCGTTCTGTCGTCGGGGTCGAAGCCGCCGACGGTGAACCGGTGCCCGTCGATCGGGCTCCTGAATCTGTACAGAAGATACGCAGAAACGCCTCTGAACAATCCAGGTTCTTTCCGTGCCGCGTCGAGCACGCTGAAGGGCAGGAGCTTAGTTTCGACCTGGCGG
>JAKJFL010000322.1:0-4538 GCA_022704935.1 Candidatus Rifleibacteriota bacterium | reverse complement strand
CGCACCGTTGCGCCCATCGCGCATCGTTCCCGGAGCGCCGCCTCCGATGCCTGGCTCGGCGCCCGTGATCGTCCAGGCGGCCGAGGATCCGCCGTCGTTCGGCCGGCCTCCCGAAAAAGTCTGTCTCAAATGCCATTTCGCGGCCCGCGAAAAAAGCGACTGTGGCCTGTGCCACCTAGGGAAGCCGGCCAGAACCGAACGCGACCGGACGCGCCTCGAGCGCGGCATCTCGTTCTCGCACACCGCTCACGCGAAGAACGACTGCATCGTCTGCCACCCACTCGTCGAGGGCTGGGACTCGCTCGACGGAGCCCACTGCCGGACATCGATGGAATCCTGTCTCGTCTGTCACGACGGACTTCACGCGAAGAAAAACTGCACGATGTGCCACAGCCCGACCCCCTGGCCGTCCGACCACGTGCGCAACTACGAGAAGAAACACGGCATCGCCTACCGCAACGACCCCCAGCGGTGCAGCATGTGTCACACCGATTCGAGCTGCGTCGCCTGCCACAGCCGTCGCCCCCGTGACCACACCCTCGCCTGGATCACGCGCCGCCACGGCATTGCCGCCCAGACCAACCCCGACAAGTGCGCCGCCTGCCACAACGACAAAAGCGTCTGCCGCCGCTGCCACACCGACTGGTGACCGCCGCCGGTGATGATACGATTTCATGAGATATGTACCGAACCCCTGCAGGTGCCGGTGCGGATCGTGATCTGCCCGCTTCGCACATGTGGGAAATGTTTTTCCGATCCGAGTGAAGAAAATCGTTCAATATAAAAAGGCGCATCGCGATGCGCCCCTGCGTGAGAATGGCCGGCCCGCTGTGATCGTAGCGACGGGTTTCAACCCCGCCCTGACATTGCACAAATGGAGAATGCCGAATGAATCATGTACATGCAAATATGATTGCTCTTGATCTTGTCGAAAAGGTCCGAAAGCAGGCGGCGGCGCTGTTTCCGGAGTGCCTGAGCCTGTTGGGCGATTCGATAGCCGTCGAATCCTTCACCGGGCGGGAACGGGGGCAGGCGGATCTGCTTCTCACGTATTTCGACGGGCATGGAATTCCGGCGTGCCGGCTCCCGCGGGGCGGCGTGCTGGCGCTGGTCGTTCCACCGGAGATGAAACCTGAGATGGGGGCAGACGGCGATTCTGCGCGGCTCGAACGGATCAAGCAAGCTGTCGAGAGCGCGAGGAAAGCCGGGATGCCGGTGATGGCGTTCGACGGTCACATGGATGTCGTCGAGGCGGGCGATCTGGCGGCCTGGAGCGTGCCGCCGTTCGCGATGACGCGGCGCGACGGGAAACTCTACGGACGCGGAACCTGCGATATGAAAGGTGCGGTCGTGGCCATGGCCGTCTCACTCGTGGTGAGCGCCCGGCTGTCGGCATCACACCCTCTTCGGCAGGCCGTCCTCGGCTGTTTCGTGACCGAGGAGGAGGGCGCCGAAGGCCTCGCCCTGGCCGAGATCATCCGCGACCTTGGTATCAGGCCCGACTGGGTGTTGCTCGGCGAACCGTCTCAGCTCGAGATCGCCCGCGGCCAGCGAGGAAAAACGCAGTTAGTCATCCGCGCCCGTGGCCGCCGGGCCCACACCTCGGTTCCGGAGGTGGGCGACAACGCTGCCTACAAGCTGGCTCGGGCCGCGATCGAGGTCGGGGAGCTCGACCGCGAGGAATACGCCCGCGTCGGTCCTTCCCCGGAACGGGTCCTGGAACGGTCGACGCTTGTCGTCACGACGCTTCGCACCGAGCCGTTCACGACCAGCAGCGTGCCAGAAGGCGCCGCGGCCGACGTCACGGTCAGGCTCGCGGCCGGCCAGGACTACGATTCGATCGTTGCCCGCCTGAAGAGCCGGCCCGGCTGGCCCGACGTCGAGATCGAGCCCGTCGTCTACCGTGGCCCGTCATACACCGGAAAGATCGCCGACTGGCCGTCTGTCCACCTTGCATGGGAAACGCCGCGCGAGCACCGCTTCACGGAACTGCTCAGCGCCGCCGCCGCGAGCGTGCGAGGCGCCGTGCCGCCGGACAAGATCTGGCCGTTCTCGACCGACGGCGTGCTCAGCGCCGGCGAAGAGAAGATCCCGACCCTCGGCTACGGGCCCGGCCGCGAAGATGCCTGCCACATCGTCGACGAGTGGGTCTCTGAGGCCGACGTGGCCGACGCCCTCGCCGTCTACGGCCTCCTCCCGTTCCTGAAATGAACGATATATGCCGATGTATATGTATCGCTCGGTGATTTCCAGGACGGACTGAATATATATGTCAATATAACATTCGTATCCGTTGTAGGGGCGGGTCAGCCGACTTTTTCGAGGAAGGCGCGATACTCGAGGACCGAGGCCGATTGGGCCTCTGAACGGGCGGTGTCCATCGAGGCGTAATTCTGTCGCACTGTTTCTACGAGTTTCCGGTCGAGCTTGTTGTTCGCGGCATGGTCGAGCAGGATTGCGAGGACTTTCTCGGATGGCATGCCGGGGCGGTATGGCCTGTCCTCGGTCAGGGCCGTGAAAACGTCGGCGACGGCCATGATGCGGGCGGCCGTCTCGATCTGATTTTCCGTGAGGTGGAAGGGGTAGCCGCTGCCGTCGAGCCGCTCGTGGTGGAACGAGCCGATGCGGTTGATGTCCTGCAGACCGTCGATCTGCTCGAGCGTGCGATACGTGCAGAAGGTGTGGCTGCGCATGACGTTGTATTCTTCGGCCGTCAGGCTGCCCTTCTTCTCGATGATCTCGGTCGGAATGGCGAGCTTGCCCAGATCGTGCAGATACCCGGCGATACGGATCCGCAGACACTCGTCGGCCGAGAGGCCGGTGAGCCGGCCGAGACACTCGGCGCTCGCCGCGACGCCGCTCGAGTGTGTCGCCGTGAACGGACTGCGAAAGTCGATGATACGCCTGAATATATTTGCGAACGAGAGGAGTTCCTCGTTGTTCAGAACGATGGTGCCGAGCCTGCTGGCGCGCGCAAGAACCTTTCTGAGCAGAGGCGATGTGAGATCGAGCCAGAAATACTCGTTCACGGCCAGCTTGAACAAAATATCGGCGAGTTCCGGATGAAACATCGAACCGACGCGGTTTTGTATTTTACTTAATATTGAATCAGCCTGCCCGAGGACCTCGGCGTTCCGGTCGATCAGCAGGCTCACGCGGTCGGCGAGGTGGAGGATATGGCTTCCCAGAGGGACTTTCTCGGGACCATGCACCATGCCTTCCCCGCCGTTCCAGGGAACGTGATGGAATCTGACGATCTCCGCCGCCCGTGAGAGAGGCTCGAACTGACTGAGCAGGGCCGCGCCGGTCACGGCGTGGCCCTGGCCCGTCTGGTCCTCGAATGTGAGGGTTTCCATTCGTTGGGAGAGCGACAGGGCGCCGACATCGTGCAGCATGGCCGCCATCACGAGGTCGTTCAGGCCGTCGCGCGACCACCCGAGTTGTTCGGCGATCCGGAAGGAGAGCAGGGTGACCTGGAGGTGGTGGCTCGTGAGGGCCGGGCTCAGCCAGTCCATGACGTCGGAGAGGCAGTTGAGAAAGTCGAAAAGGTTGATCTCGGTGTGCTTGTTCATGGGTTTCGGGGGGATAGCCGTGCGTTCATGCGCTGGAGCCGCTGGGCGAGAATCCGGGAGAGGAGGAGGGCGTAGTGGGGCCGCCGTTTGACGGCCTCGATGAATTCGCGTTTCGAGATCCGGACGAGGGCGCCGTCCGTTTGAGCACGGACCGACGACGAGTGGTTCTTACCGAGCAGAAACGCCAGTTCTCCGAGGAAGATGTCGTCCGGCGTGAGGGTTGTCATCACGACGCCGTCCGTCATCACGTCGAAGTGTCCCTTCACGATGTAATACAGATAGGTGCTCGGGTCGTCCTCGAGGAACAGGAACTCCCCTTTCCGGACGGTGATGGGTTCGAGGTTCCTGAACAGGGTGGGCGGCAGGGGGACCGAGTCGGCGGCGTGGTTGATCTCGAAGGTGACCGCATTGCCGGTATCGTTGTAGGACATGTTCCGGGTGAAGCGGCTGGCGAGGATGATGCCGCGCCCGTGCAGCCTGAACTGGGATTCGTCGGAGCCGCGCTCTAGGAACTGTTTCCAGTTGAAGCCGCTTCCCTCATCGATGATCGTGAACTTCGAGCCAGGGGTGCAGATCTGGTATTCGAACGTCACCCGGCGGTCGCGGATGCCGGGTTCGCTGCTGCGGCGGTCGATCAGATCGATCATCGAGCCGCCCTGTTCGAGCCAGGTGTTTTTCTCTTCGAAGGAAATGCCGCAGTTGCCGTGTTCGATCGCGTTGATGAGGAGCTCGAAGATGGAAAAGGCGAGGTTGTTCTTTCCTTCGAGGTCGATCCGGCCGCAGGAGAAGAGAAAGTTGCACAGCAGGTTCGCGTAGCAGCGGGCCTCGATGACGTGATTCTCGAGGGTGAACGAGCCGGATAGGCTCGCGAGCAGGCCGCCGCCGAGGCTGTGCTGGAAGAGGATCCGGCGGTTGCGCGTGATGATGCTCATGATACGCGGCAGGTAGTCTGCCAGGTTGCGCTCG
>JAKJFL010000321.1:0-4539 GCA_022704935.1 Candidatus Rifleibacteriota bacterium | reverse complement strand
TTCTTCAGCTGCGTGAAGCTCTGCAGCATCTGCACCGCAGTCGCTCTCGCCTCCGTCGGCGGCATGATCATGACTTATCGAAAAAACGTCGTCATCAGCAAGCGCGACAGGAAAATCGAGCTGGAGGAGAATGGCCTGTTCATTCACCACTCCGCTTCCTGCCATTTCATGGACATCATGCAGATCGAAGTCTGTCCTCTTGCCGAATGTCTGCTGACGGCAAAGGCCTGTATGTGGTCGATCAAGGCGTATGTGCGAAATCATCAGGGGTTCAGCACCGTGAGGCTGTATTGCGGAAGAAGTCTCGAAGGTGCCCTCGAAGCCGCATCTCTCGTCTCCCAGATCGTCGGGTGCCCTACGGTCAGAGATGCCGCGGTCGTTCGCGCTTTGTCATTCACGAGAGAGGTCGGCAACGCATAGCTGCCGCCTTTTCGCTTCATATTCCCCCGGCCTCTCGGTCGGGGGATTCTTTTTCTCACCGCTCTTCCGACGCACGAGGTTTGCGATGGAGAATGCTCTGGATGCGCGCCCGCTTTTCCCTCAGGAGATTCGCGAAGGCATCGAAGTCCGATTTCCCGGCAAGCTGTTCTCCGGACTCGGAGGGGACGAGCTGAAGGGTGGTGAGAACCGTTCCGATTATCCCGACGGCTTCGAACCTGGTGATGATCTCCATGCCCATGAACGTTCCGTTCGGATACCCGATGAACAGTCCTTTGTTGCCGAGAGCTTCGAGGGCCTGCGCCTCTTTCGTGCCTGCGGCGACATCATTATAGCAGTATGCCTCCGGAATGATGCCGATCTCGGCGGGAAACGCCTTGACCATGTGCCCGAGCAGGATCGTGAGCTCGGCCCGTGTCGTCGGAAGCGTCGATGCCGGGTCGGACAGGAGGCTCTTCACTTCGGCTGCTTCGGCCGTATGCGAGTATTTGTTCAGGATGCTTTCGACGATCGTGACGGCTTCGTTGATTCGAAGCGGCGAATACCCGTCGAAGCTCCGGGAAAACTTCATCGTGTCGAAGGCGCCCGCGTTTTCCATCGCTTTCAGGCTTGCCATGGCCGGGTGATCGAGCGGCAGATCCACGAACTGGAGGCCTTTCGTGTCGCCTTTCATCATCAGCGAAGCAGAAATCTGCTCGTAGAAGCGATACAGCAGAGAGACGGCATCCCGTTTCGACAGAAGGCGGGAAACGCCGAACCGGCCGTCGGGATATCCGCGGGCGATTTCCTTCTCGCGCAGGAACGCGATGGCCTGGCTGTATTTTTCCGGAATCCGGTAATCCGTGAAATCAGTGGCGGTTTTTTCATCGAGGGTGATGAAACCGTTGTCGGAGAGATAGATGGTGGTTCGTGCAAGGGCTTCGAGAACCGCCTTGCGCGATACGCCTCTTTTATGGGGCGCCGGGTTGAAGATCCCTGACGTGCGGAGATCGGAAAGCTCCGATCCGGTCGGTGCGCCGACCATCTGCAGGACCTTCTTGAGAATGACGGCGAACGAACGGCGTGTGATCGGCGCCGAGAGCGATTCGCTGTCCAGCTCCGACGCGTCGAGAATGCCCAGGTCGACGCCGAGGCGAAGCTCGGGGCTGGCGCTGCTGAAAGCCGGGTTCTCGCCGATGGCCTCGAGGACCCGCACATCGGTCACGGCTGCTGTTAATGTAATGGCTGAGAGGCTTCCGATGAGGAAATTTCGTGTTCGCAGATTCATTCGGCGTTCTCCATGGAACTGAGTTTGTCTTTACCTATCGGCAGAAATCCTCGCCGACACAAGCGCGAAGATGCGAATCTCCCGATTCGGCTGGTGTGAGACCCGATGCGCTTGTTCTGGAGGCGGATTGCGTGATCTGCCGTTCGGCGGCTTCCTGTGATAAAATGCGCCGAATCGAAACAAGGAGGCTCTGTTCAGTGCGCATCAGCTCGTGGAATACCTTCAAGACGCTTGTTATTCTGCTCCTCATGGCGTTCTCCGCCGCAGCCGTGCCGGCTCAGGCAGCCCCCGTGAAAAAGACGGACTCCGGCAGGCTGTTCACCCTCGAAAACGGCCTCACCGTCTTCATCAAGGAGATGCGGTCGGCGCCGGTCGTTGCAGTCAACGTCTGGATCCGTGTCGGATCGAAAAATGAAAGGCCCGGCGAAGAGGGATTCACCCATCTCATCGAGCACATGATGTTCAAGGGAACGCCGACCTATCCGACGGGAAAGCTGGACAGCGAGATCAAGAAGCTCGGAGCTGCCCAGAACGCCTTCACCTCGTCCGACTGCACCTGCTTCCATGTCACCGGCGCGCGCGAGCATTTCGCCCGCCTGATGGAGCTTCAGACCGACGCCGTGCTCAACAGCTCGTTCGATGAAACCGAGTTTCAGAAGGAGCGCAAGGTCGTCCTCGAAGAACTCCGTATGGGGAAAGACGAGCCCGAAAGCCGCCTCTACGACATGACGAAGGAAGCCGCCTACGCGGTCCATCCCTACAGCCATCCGATCGTCGGATACGAGGCGTCTCTCGCCTCGGCCACGCGGGATTCGCTGTTCGAATACTATAAAAGATGGTATATACCATCCAATATGTGGGTCGTGATCGTCGGCGACGTGGACACCGCACAGGCTCTCGAGGCGGTGAAGCAGACGATGGGCGCGGCGCCGGCGGTTCCAGTTCCCGCGCAGGCGATCGCCAGCGAGCCCGTTCAGACCGTTCGACGGGAGCGCCGCGAGGAAGGCGACATCCAGCAGTCGTATGCGAACCTTGCGTGGCACGCCCCCTCGATCGACAATCCCGACAACTTCGTCTGCGATGTAATCTCGGTCCTGATGGGCGGCGGCCGGTCGTCCCGCCTGTATCAGACCCTTGTCGAGAAAGAGCGCCTCGTCACCGACGTCAGCGCGTCTTACTTCACGACCAAGGACCCGTCCCTCTTCCTCGTTTCCGGACAGATGCCCCAGGGAGCGATCCGCAAGTTCGGCGAGCGCGTCATCGAGATGATGAAAGGGCTCGCCGGCGGGGAGATTACGTCCGAGGAACTGGAAAAGGCAAAGCAGCAGCTGATTGCAGCGACCATCTTCGCGCGCGAGACAGCCGAGTCCCAGGCGTTCACCTACGGCCAGATGGGCATTCTCGGCCGTCTCGAAGACGCGGATGCCTACCTCGACCACATTCGCGGGGTCACGACCGATGACGTGCGGCGCGTTGCCCGGACGTTGTTCACCGACAACGGCGTTTCCGTCATTTCCTACGAACCGCTCATCGCAACAGGCCCGCAGAAGCCTGAAATGATCACGCTCGAGAATGGCATCAGGCTGATTCTCCGTGAAAACCACTCATCGCCCCTCGTCGCCGTCTCGATTCACGCCGACGCCGGGGGAATGCGCGAAGGCAAAGGCGAGGCTGGCCTCGCGAACCTCGCTGCCGAGATGCTTCTCAAGGGAACCGAAAAAAAGTCGGCGGAAGAGATCGCCAGGACGTTCGAGTCGCTCGGAACGCAGATTTCCTGCTCGGCCGCGAAAAGTTACGCGTCGATCGACATGCAGTGCCTCTCCGAGAAGTTCGAGCCTTCCTTCGACCAGGTGATGGAAATCCTGACCAGTGCCTCGTTCCCGGAGGATGAATTCGAGAAGGAGCGCGACCAGGCACTCGAGGAGATCAAGGCGCAGGAAGACGACTTGTACCAGTTCACCAGCCAGAATGTTCTCAAAGCGTTGTTTCCCGACCATCCTCTCGGATATTCCAACCTTGGCCTTGCCGACCAGGTCAAGGATATGCGCCGTTCCAACGTGAAGGACTTTTTCCGGAAGCAGTATGTCGGTTCTGGAATGGTCGTCGCCGTTGTCGGTGATATCTTCATACGCGACGTGAAAGACCGCCTGATGTCACAGCTTTCGGCCATCGAAAAGGGCGGTTCCAGTGAGCTGCGCGAGCCGAAATGGCAGAAAATCTCATCCCCCGTATCGATCACCGAACGCAAGAACCGCGAGCAGTCGCAGATCATGGTCGCGACCCGGACTTTCAGCAGAAGCGACCCGCGTGGGCCCGCGATGGACATCCTGACGAGCATTCTCTCGGGAAGCATGTCTTCGCGGCTTTTCTCGAATCTGCGCGACAAGGATTCGCTCGCCTACTCGGTGTTCGCTGCGAATGTCGGCACGCGCGTGACCGGATACTTCTTCGCGACCCTCGGCACAGCCGTCGAAAAGACCGAAACGGCTAAGAACCGGCTGATCGAAGAGCTCGAAAAGATCCGCACACAGAGCTTCACCGACGAGGAGTTCAATGATGCCAAACAGTATATTATCGGGCAGCATGCCCTCGAACTGGTGAACAACGAGGCCCAGGCCAGTGTTTTCTCGAGCGACGAGTTTCTCGGCCTCGGCTTCGAGCATGCCGAGAAGTATCCCGAGTTGATCAAGTCCGTGAAGCGAGAGGACGTCGAGAAGATCATGCGTGAGTTCCTTCTCGGAAGCGGCTCCTACGTGCTCGGTGTCACCACGCCGTGACGCGCTGAGGTGCGATGCCGGAGCCCCCGGCATCCGTACAAACGAACAGACAGGCGG